>JBDTIO010000487.1:0-7439 GCA_039936375.1 Caldimonas sp.
CCCGCCATCGCTAGGGCCTGTTCACGCGATGGAGGGTTCGGCGAGCGGTGGCGCGTCGCTGCCGGCGTCGCCCTCGGCGACGTCGACGGCGATGGCGAGCGGTCCGGCGGCTTCTTCGTCGTCGCCCAATTCAGTCGACTCCGGCAGCGACGCCGGGCTGGCCTGCGCGTCGAGCCGCGCCAGCACGCTGGCCGACAGGTCCAGCGTCAGCAGGTCGACGGCGCCGACCCGCACCCGCACTCGCGCGCCGCGCGGCAGCGATTCGGCACCGACGGCGCGAAAGACCAGCGGCAGATGCTCGGCCCGAACGAGGCCGTCTTTCATCACGGCTGCGTCGAGCTCCGTAGTGTCGTTCTGGCGCAGGCTCTGCAACGCCCAGTAGCGCTCGATCGCAGATTGAAAGCCGTTGTACTCGCCGTAGGCGTTTTCGAAGTCGCCAATGATGGCCAGCAGGGAGACGTCCTTCGGCTTGAAAGGCGCGGCCAGCGCGGCGGTACGGCCATGCCGGGCGCAAGCGACAAGCTGCCATTGATTTACGAGATCGACGTAGCGGCGCAATGGCGACGTCGACCAGGCGTATTGCGACACGCCCATGCCGGCGTGCGGCCCGGGTCGCGTGCCCATGCGCACCTTGATGCCCGGTGCGAGGCTGGCCTGGCTGCGATAGATCGCTGGCACGCCGCATTCGGCGAGCCAGCCGCCCCAAGTGCTGTTTGCGAGGATCATCGATTCGGCGACGATGAGATCGAGCGGCGAGCCGCGTTGTCTGGCCTGGATCTCGACCAGCTCGTCGCCGACGATCGCCGCGCCGTCCTCGCTTGCGATGCGAAAAGCGTAGTCCGGCCGATTGAAGGTCTCGGGCTTGCCGCGCACCTTTTCGCGCGCCGCCTTGAGATGGCCGGCGAGGCGGTGCAGGAAGCTCAGCTCGGCGGCGAACGGCACTGTTGGCGGCAGGCCGGCGGCAAGCGTCGCCGCGTTGACGTCGGCGTCGAGCCGGTCGTGGCGAAGGTTGGCGGCGATGGCGATGCGCTCGATCCGCGTCTCGGACGAGATCGTCGCGAGCGTCGTCTCGTCGAGCGTCACGTAGAGCGAAACGACCGGTGATTCGCGGCCCTCCTTCAACGTGAAGGCGTCGACCATCGGGCCGGGCAGCATCGTCAGCTTGTGACCGGGGATGTAGACCGTCGACAGGCGGTCCCGGGCGATCTTGTCGACCGGCGAGCCCACCGCGATCGCCAACGTCGGCGCTGCGATATGGATGCCGACGATCACCTTGCCGCTGCTCAGGCCGCGCACCGAGAGCGCGTCGTCGATCTCGGTGGTCTGCGAGTCGTCGATCGAAAACGCCGCCGCCTCGGCCAGCGGCAGCTCGTCACGGACTGCCGGCACCTCGATGGCGGCGAACCCCGTGCCCTTGGGAAAGTGCTCGAACAGGAAGCGGCGCCAGTGAAACTGATACGGCGAGTCGATCGCCCCGGCGGCCTTGAGCAGATCGAGCGGCGCGCGCCCCGTTCGGCGCGTCGCATCGACCACAGCCTTGTATTCCGGCGCGTTCTTGTCGGGCTTGAAGAGGATCTTGTAGAGCTGCTCGCGTACGGCGGCCGGGCAGACGCTGGCGGCCAGCTCGGCGGCCCAGGCGTCCACTTGCGCGGCGACCTGCTTTTTCCGCTCGATGCCGAGCAGTGCGGCTTTCACTGTCTCTTCAGGCGCCTTCTTGAAATTGCCTTTGCCGAGGCGCCGAAAGTAATGCGGCGCGCCGAACAGGCCGAGCAACGCCGCGGCTTGCTCTGCGGTATCGGTCGACTCGCCGAAGTAGTCGCGGGCCAGGGCCGCGAACCCGAACTCGCCCTCCGGCGCGAATTCCCACGCCAGGTCGAGGTCGAGCTCGGCCGCGATCACGCCAGCGGCGGCGAGCAGCGCGTCGGGCTCGGGCTGGGCGAAGCGCAGGAGCACATTGACCGCCTTGACCTTGACGCGCTTGCCCGACGCGAGCTCGATCTGCAGCGAGCTCTCGGTCTCGCTCATGATTCGGCCGGCGTGGAATTTGCCGCCGTCTTCGAAGAGGGCATTCATGGGGCGCCGATTGTCGCCGAGGTGCCCCAGCGCAATGCGTCGTCAGTAGCTTCGTCCCTGCCGGTAGCGCGCCGAACTTCGCGGTGCGCGTTCACTGCTGCGCTCGATCGCCGCGAAGGTAGTGGCGGCGTGGGCGTGGCAGATCGCCAGGCCGAGGGCGTCGGCGGCATCCTTGCCGGGGACGCCGGGCAGCGAAAGGAGCCGCATCACCATCTGTTGCACCTGCTCCTTTTTCGCCATGCCGTGGCCGACGATGGCGCGCTTCATCTGCAGCGCCGTGTATTCGGCGACCGTGAGCTCGTCGGCCACCAGAGCTGACAGCGCGGCGCCGCGGGCTTGTCCGAGCAACAGCGTCGACTGCGGGTTGACGTTGACGAAGACGATCTCGACCGAGGCGCAAGTCGGCGCATAGCGCGCCGCCACTTCGCGCACGCCTTCGAAGATGATCTTCAATCGGCCCGGCAGGTCGCGCAGCGCGGCCGCATCGGTGCGGATGGTGCCGCTCGCGACGTAGCGCAGCGTCGCGCCGTTCTTCTCGACGACGCCGAATCCGGTCGTGCGAAGGCCGGGGTCGATGCCAAGGACGCGCATGGCCGATTGGAACTCAACTCGCACCCGTTCAGTTCACTCCGGTTCGCCGCGAGCGGCGAACGAAGGGAGAGGCGCCCTCAAATGCCGAAATACCAGCGCACCGAGTGAAAGAAAACCGGCGCCGCGAAGCAGAGTGGCGCCACCCGGTCGAGCAAGCCCACGGCGCCGGTCACCGAGGCGCTGCCGCGCCAATTGCGCACGCCGGCGTCGCGTTTCAGTGCTTTCATCACGAATTCCCCGAGCGTACCGGTCGCTCCGGCAATCGCACCCATCGCCAGTGCGGGCAAGGGTTTGAATGGGGTGGTCCAGTACAGCAGGGCACCGACGACGGCTGCGGCGGCAACGCCGATCCCCCAGGCGCGCCATGAGAACGAACGACTGATGGCCCTGGCCACCGGGCGGCGCCGCAGCCGCCGCGTCGCCAGCTCCTGGGCAAGTTGCGCGACCGCGACGACGGCGACGAGATAGAACACCAGAAAGGCGCCGCGCTCGTGCCAGTGCGGCAGATCGAGCAGCAGCAGCGCCGGCGTATGGCTCATGCCGTAGACGCAGACGGTGATACCCCACTGGATCTTCGCGGTGCGCTCGAGAAAACGGAATGGGTCGTTGGCCAGGGCGCTGACGACCGGGATGGCGAAGAAGACGTAGACAGGAATGAAGACCGTGAAGGCGTTGAAAAGGCGGGTGCCGACGAGCACGTACTGGACCGGGAGGACGACGAAAAAGGCAAGCAGCAGGCTGCGGTGATCGCCGCGCCGAGTGCGCGTCAGCGTGACGAACTCGCGGAGTGCAAGGAAGGAGACGAAGCCGAACAGCAGCGTCGAGACGAATGGCCCGGCCGCCCAGGAGATCCAGAACAGCACCGCCCCGAACCAGACTGCGCGCAGGTCACGCGTGAAGCGGTCGCGCAGCAACTGCTGCGCCGGTGTGATGTCGCGAAACGACGTGGCAAAGGCTGCCAGCGTCGCCAATGCCAGGATGCCGAACAGGGTGACGAACAGCAGCCCGACCTGCTGCGAGACCGAGAGGTCGCGCAGGCTCATCGGGCGACCTTGCGCAGTTCCATCAGGGCCATGCGGGCGCGATCGAGAAAGGCGCGCCGCTCTTCACCGGGCCTGAGCAGGATTGGTGCGCCGAACGTCACCGTGCAAAGAATCGGCACCGGCACGACTTCGCCCTTGGGCATCACACGCTGGACGTTGTCGATCCAGGCCGGAATGAGCTGCACCTCGGCAAAGGCCTCCGCCAGTGCGAACAGCCCCGACTTGAACGGCGCCGGATCGGCGGCATGGCCGCGCGTGCCTTCGGGGAAGATGACCAGCGAATCGCCGTGGCGCAGGGCTTCCATGAGCGGCTCCAACGGGTCCTCGTCATCCTTGCGTTCCCGGCTGACGTAGACGGCGTTGAAGATCTCGCGCGTGATCCAGTGCTTGAGCGGCGTCGAGGTCCAGTAGTCGCGCGCGGCGATCGGCCGCGTGACGGCGCGCAGGTCGCGCGGCAGCGAGGCCCAGATCAGCACCCAGTCGAAGTGGCTCTGGTGGTTGGCGAAATAGATCCGTTGCTCGGCCTTCGGCGGCGCGCCGTACCAGTGGCCTTGCGCGCCGGTGATGATGCGCGCGACGAAGGCGAGGGTCAGGCCCGCGACTTCGGGCAGCTTCAATTCGCGACCGGCCGGTTGCCGGACCGCCACTCCCGGTGCGGCCGCTGCCTTGCGCGGACCAGCGAGCCAAGCGAGCGTGAGGGCGCCATCAATGCCGGAAATGGCGGATGCCGGTCAGCACCATGGCGATGCCTCGCTCGTTGGCCGCGGCGATGACCTCGCCGTCCCGCATCGAGCCGCCGGGCTGGATGACGCAGGTCGCACCGGCGTCGATCACGACGTCTAGGCCGTCGCGAAATGGGAAGAAGGCGTCACTCGCCACCACTGAGCCGCTGAGCGACAAGCCTGCGGCTTCGGCCTTGATCGAAGCGATGCGTGAGGAGTCGACGCGGCTCATCTGCCCGGCGCCGACGCCGAGCGTCGTGCCACCGGCGCAAAAGACGATGGCGTTGCTCTTCACGAATTTGGCGACTTTCCAGGCGAACCGCAGGTCGCACATCTGCGCCTCGCTGGGTTGACGGGTGGTCACGACCTGTAACGCTGCCGGATCGACGTCGATGTTGTCTGCCGTCTGGATGAGCAGGCCCGAGCCGATCCGCTTGGACTCGTAGGCATTGCGTGTGCCGCCGCCGGCGGGCAGATCGATCCGCAGCACGCGCGTGTTCGCCTTCGCCGCGAAAACCGCCAGCGCGCCGTCGCTGTATGACGGTGCGATCAGCACCTCGACGAACTGCTTGGCGATCCGCTCGGCACAGTCGCGATCGACCTCGGTGTTGCAGGCGATGATGCCGCCGAAGGCCGAGGTCGGATCGGTGCGAAGTGCCTTCGAGTAGGCCTCGGCGATAGTTGCGCACAAGGCCACACCGCAAGGATTCGCGTGCTTGACGATGACGCAGGCCGCCGGCGCGTCGTCGCGGCCGAACGACTTGACGCATTCCCAGGCGGCGTCAGCGTCGGCGATGTTGTTGTATGAGAGTTCTTTGCCCTGCAGCTGGATCGCCGTTACCAGGGAGCCGGCGGCCGGGAACAGGTCGCGATAGAACGCCGCGCGTTGGTGCGGGTTCTCGCCGTAGCGAAGGTCCTGCAGCTTGACGCAACGGCCGTTGGACTGGGCCGGGAATTCGGCCCGAACCGGGCTGCCGTCGGTCGGGCCGGAGAGCGATGAAAGGTAGTCGCTGATCGCAGCGTCGTAGTTGGCGATGCGATTGAATGCCGCGACGGCGAGCGTGAATTTCGTGGCGATCGATAACGTCCCGTTCGCCTTCAGCTCGTCGAGCACTCCGGGATATTGCGAAGCGTCGGTCAGCACGGCGACGTCGCGCCAGTTCTTTGCCGCCGAGCGAACCATCGCCGGGCCGCCGATGTCGATGTTCTCGATCGCCTCGGCCAGGGTGCAGTCGGGCGAGGCCACAGTCGCTTCGAAGGGATAGAGGTTGACGACGAGCAGATCGATCGGCGCGATGTCGTGCTGCTGGAGCGAAGCGGCGTGTTCGGGCAGGTCGCGCCGCGCCAGCAGGCCGCCGTGGATTTTCGGATGCAGCGTCTTGACGCGGCCATCGAGCATCTCCGGAAAGCCGGTGTGCTCGGCGACCTCGGTGACGGCGATGCCGGCCGCGGCCAGCAGCCTGGCGGTTCCACCGGTCGACAGGATCGTCGCACCCAGCGCCACCAGTGCCCGCCCGAAGTCGACGATGCCTGTCTTGTCGGAAACCGAGATCAGCGCGTGCATGGCGGGCCGGGTTGAGCGCGCCGAATCACTTGATGAGCTTGTGCTCGACAAGCTTGCGGCGCAGCGTGTTGCGATTGATGCCGAGCCATTCGGCGGCGCGGCTCTGATTGCCTTCGGCGTGCTTCATCACCGTCTCGAATAGCGGCCGTTCGACGACGTTGAGAATCATCTCGTGCATCGCCGTCGGCGGAACGCCGCGCAGGTCCCTGAAGTAGCTCTCAAGGCTTTCGCGCACGCACTCCTCGATGTGTTTCTTGTTCGCCATCTCGCGTCTCGCGTCGTCAGTGAAGGTCGGCCGGTTCGGTCGACACTGTCGTGACCGGCAACCTCGCCTGCGAATCGGCGAGCCGGTCGAACCAGAGGCCGACCGCGCTCAGTTGCGCGTCGCACGAGTCGATCACATTCATCTCGGAACGAAACGCTTCGCCGCCCGGCAGCCCGCGCAGCGTCCAACCGATGTGCTTGCGGGCACTGCGCACGCCCGAGATTTCGCCGTGTAGTCGATGGTGGTCCTCGAGATGCTCGAGCAACCAATGCCGAACGTCGCCAACGCGCGGCGGCGCCGCGTCTTCGCCGGTCTCGAGGTAGTGGGCGATCTCGCCGAAGATCCACGGTCGGCCCTGCGCCGCGCGACCGATCATGATCGCGTCGGCACCGGTCGCCGCAAACACGGCCTGCGCCTTTCGCGGCGAATCGATGTCGCCGTTGGCAACCACCGGTACGCGAACGGCGCGCTTGACCGCGGCCACGGTCTCGTATTCCGCGTCGCCCTTGTAGCCCTGTTCGCGGGTGCGGCCGTGCACCGCGATCATGGCGACGCCCGCCGATTCGGCGGCCCGGGCGATGCGCACTGCGTTCCTTTCGCTGGCGCACCAGCCGGTGCGCATTTTCAGTGTCACCGGCACCTGGTGCGGCGTGCATGCCGCGACGACCGCCTCGATGATCTGCAGCGCCAGCGTCTCGTCTTTCATGAGGGCCGATCCGGCCCACTGGTTGCAGACCTTCTTCGCCGGACAGCCCATGTTGATGTCGATGATCTGCGCGCCGCGATCGACGTTGTAGGCAGCCGCCTCGGCCATCATCGCCGCGTCGGTGCCGGCGATCTGCACCGAGATCGGATCCCTCTCGCCCTCGTGGTCGGCGCGCCGGCTTGTCTTCAGGCTTGCCCACAGCTCCTTGCGCGAGGTCACCATCTCGCTCACCGCGTAGCCGGCGCCGAGCCTCTTGCAAAGCTGGCGAAACGGCCGGTCGGTGACGCCCGCCATCGGTGCGGCGAACAGCCGGTTCGCCAGCGTGATGTGACCAATGCGCATGGGGCGAGGGGGCGGCTGCTGAAAAACGAGGCAGAAGTATAGCGGCGGGAAATCGCGCAGTGCCCTCGGTGCGACCCGCATTCGCTGCTACCGATAATCAGCGCCGATGAACGAGTCGATCGACTGGATGATG
>JBDTIO010000488.1:0-3940 GCA_039936375.1 Caldimonas sp.
AGTCCCCGCGAAAGGAGGATCGACGGTTGGCTGCGGCACCTCGCGGTCCATGTGGAAGTGCACCGGATAGCGCCCGATCACGCCGCCTTGTCCCAAGTGGTAGAACTCGACACCCTGCACCTGATAAGTCGCGAAACCGTCCCGCATGATGGTGTGGCCGCCGTAATAGTTTGGTGCGGAAAAATGGTCCACGCTGCGGTCGCCCGGCACCGGTTTCGCGCTTTCTGAAGCAATCATGATGCTGCGCGTGAGCAAAGCGACTGCGGCGCGGGTCTCCAGATGGCGCGAAGGCAAGGTCGTCGGACGGTTGGGATCGTCCTTCGGTCCGCTCGTCGACGGCAGACTGCTGAAGTCGTAGGTCGCGCCATTGTGGGGGAACTCGACCGGGGATTGCAGCGTAATCAGCGTGCCTGTTTGGTCGCTGGCCACACTTTGGATAACTTTTTCTTCGGAATGGCCGGGAAGATAGTCCGTGCTGGTTAAAACAATGTGGTCACCGTAACCCCATGTCGGCACCGGGCGATCGACGTGAAAGGAAATTTCACGGCCCTTGAGCGTATCCGTCAGGCGCACCCAGCTTGTCCCGGAATCGGAAGGCTTCTCGGCGATCGGTCCCGGGCGGATCCCTTTCGCACCCCTTAAATAGAGGGTTCCTCCATAAGAAAGAGCAAGCGCTTTTTTGCCGAAGAAGGCGCCTGCAGGCCCACCCGTGTCGAGAACGTTGTACTGGTAGAAGCAGCCGTCTCCTACCGGGGATGGCCCAAACTTCGAAGCCGGCGTGCATTTATCCGTCGGCCCAGGCTTCACGTGCGTGATCAGGTTGGGATTGGAGGCCCAGATATCCGCCGGCACGCCACAGGTTGGCGAACTCTTGCAGGTAATCTCCGGGATGCCATCATCCTTCGACCCATACAGCCAGATAGTAATAGGCCCCACCACCGGCTTGGACGCTCCCGCCGATAGCGTGCCGCCATTCTCGACAAGAACGGAATGCGCGTGAAAGTCGATCTTGGCGTCGTCAAAAGTGAGCGTGCCCTTGCCCCATATATTCACATTCCGATAAATGTAGGTGCCCTTCGGAGCCTTGCCATCCACAACGCAGTCGCCGCCCTCAATCTCAAGGTCTGTATCGGTATTTCCCGGGGGAAGAACTCCGTTGGTGCATTGCTCAACAGTTTGGGCGCCGGCAGTCTCCGGGCTGATGACGTAAGCTGCCGAATTGACCACGCTAGTGGCGCCACCCGCCTTCACGGCCATCGCCTGGATCAATTTATGCGCGGTAACATTGATCGGCCCCGAGTAGACAGCGGACTGCGCTGTTGGCGTTGTTCCGTCGGTCGTGTAGTGGATGGTCGCACCGCGAGTGGAATCGTCGATCGTCACCCTCTCCGCCCTGGTATAGATTCCCCCGGCGGGAGTAAAACTCGGTGCTGCCACCTTGGTCGCGGGCGTGCCTCCGCTTCCGCCTTGTCCGCTAAGAGTTGAGTTGCCGCCACAGCCCGTCAGCGCTGCGAATGCCAGCACGCTCGCGACGAACAGCATACAAAGGCTCGCCGCCACCGATTGACGGGCCAGCACAGATTTTCCTCTAGCTACTCTGCGGATACCACGCGCTGAAGAAAATAGAACAAGAATAGGCAGGGCAATTGCCAACAAATATGAATTCATTATGAACTCGTCTGATCTTTAAGATTTGGCGTTTCCGAGTCTATCAGACAAAACCAACGCGGAGAATAGTCGATTTTTGCGTTCTTCGATAAGTAAAAACGGTTTCGTTCACCGACCACCAAAGGAAGCTGGCCACTCGCATCGGATGATCCGTCTTAATGTAAGCAGTTTATTTTGTGGTGCCCGGAGGGGGAATTGAACCCTCATGCTCCGTTAAGAGCTGCGGATTTTAAGCCGCGCGTCTCCTTCCTATACCATCAAGCGCCCACCTATTCGGCGCTATACAGGAGCAAATCTACAATAACACCGCCGCCTGCGCGCTGGGATATGCCGAGCTATACGGCCATATGCCCGGCGGTACCACGCAAACAGCCCCCGGCAAAGCCCCTTACCGGGATCGCAGAGAAAGGATATTGAATGCTCGTAAAAATTGAAAAACAAGAACTCGAACGCTTGCGAATAATTGAGGCGGCGGCGCGAGGATTTAAGGAGGCGGTGGAACGGACCGGAACCTTTACTGCGATCACCCGGCTGCCGAACAAAGCGACGCGCGCTAGGGGAGCCCGTTAATGCCAACCGCACGGCTCCCCATAGCCCCCAGCGGCCCCGTAGCGCTGACGCTTAAGCACGAAGGCCGCAGGCCGAAAGGCATTCGGCAACGCCGCAAGGTTGAACTAGTCATAGCGGCGCTCATGCGCGGTATGCCGATTAAACAGGCGGCGGCGGATTGCGGCCTCGGCTACCGAACGCTGAAGACTTGGCTCGCCAGCCCGTGGTTTCAAGCCGAGGATTGTTTTGACGACCTTGTCCACTGTGCCTTCCCGGCTATAGAGGACAGGACTAAGTTGTACGGCGGCGGCTTTGATGACAGTCATTTTGAATCTCCTTGTGTGTTGATTTGTTGAATCTCACTTGAGTTGCGGAACTGTGCTGTAGCAGAGTCAGCAAATTACGAGACGAGCCTGAGGCCGATCACGCCTGTCAAAATGAGAACGATACAGAGGATTCTCATTGGCGCAGCGGACTCGCCCAGCAACGCTATTCCGAGAATGGCGACCCCCGCTGCACCGATGCCCGTCCAGATCGCATAGGCTGTTCCCACCGGCAGTGTGCGGAGCGAGATGGAAAGAAGAATGACGCTCGACAAACCGGTGGCGACCGTAAACAACGCAGGCTTCAATCGCGTAAAACCTTCAGACTGCTTCATCCCGAAGGCGATCTCGACGATGCCAGCAATACAAAGTAGTGTCCATGCCATGTGATAGTTCGGTTCTTTAAGTTGCCAGGCGTTATGGCCCGGTGGGGTTTTGGTGAAAGGCAATTGTCAATTGATGGAAACGCGGCGGCTCGATCTCACTCGATTAGCCACTCTCGTCTCCGCGGAGCGAAGTGAAGCTCGCGCTTCGCCTTCGCATTCGAGGCTCCGCACAATTCCGTCTGGTAGTACACCGCATCCTCGCCCGCAGTGTGCAGCGCTTGGTCCTCAGTAATGAACGGCGGAGGCGGAGCGCCCACGAAGCTCGCGAACCTGGGCAGCCAGACACTCACTGGCGACGTGTCATCGTCCACCACAACATATTTACCTGGGGCCGCCGTCAGAGCGGCGGCCGTCGCGGATGCCGCGTCCTCAATGTGAACGAACGACCATTTCGCTTTGCCACCTACAATCACTGGGAACTGCCGCTTGCGGATTTCGTCGGCTGCGCCGCCATCGGGGTTGTACCAGGTGTTCGGCCCATAGAAGAATCCGTAACGCAAGGCGACGCCCTCAATCGGGGACTCGAGCACCCGCTGCTCCAAATGCGCATACATCTGCGCGTATTTCGCAATGCCGGGGCTGGCATTTAAAGCAAGTGGCGAGCTCTCATCCGCGAGCGCGCCCTTCGTTTCGAGAAAGAATCCACTCGATTGCTGAATGTAACGGCGCACACCGCAGGCAAGAGCAGCACGATGCAGATTGCCACCACCCTCAATGCGGAGTTTCTGATCGCGCGCCGCATACGCCGGCAGTTCCGATGGAGTCTTTGGTATCGCTGTCAGTTCGTCGATCACAGCCTCCGCACCCGAGGCGCGCAGAGCGGTTTCGACCGCATCGCTATCAAGCGCGTTCGCAATCGCGACCTCCACGCCGTACCCGCGCAGTCTCTTCGCTCCAGCTTCGGAGTGTGACATCCCCGTCACCGTGTGACCCTTGCGAATCAGCTCCGCAATCAACGGCTGGCCGATCGCTCCACTTGCTCCTGCAACAAACACTTTCATCACTCTCTCCTCT
>JBDTIO010000489.1:0-3464 GCA_039936375.1 Caldimonas sp.
ATCACCCGCGGCAACTCGACCGAGCTCTCGACGACCTTCGCGTCGACCTTGGTGATGATGTCGCCGGCCTCGACGCCCGCCTTGTCTGCCGGGCCACCGGCCTCCACCGTTCGCACCAGCGCTCCCGTGGGCTTGCCGAGGCCGATCGATTCCGAAACTTCGCGCGTCACCCGCTCGATGACGACGCCGATGCGGCCACGAATCACCCGCCCGCCAGTGCGCAGCTGCTCCGAGACACGGATCGCCTCGTCGATCGGGATCGCGAAGGAAATGCCCATGTAGCCGCCGGAGCGGCTGTAGATCTGCGAGTTGATGCCGACCACCTCGCCACGCATGTTGAGCAGCGGCCCCCCCGAGTTGCCGGGATTGATCGGCACGTCGGTCTGGATCAGGGGCAGGAGATCCCCGGTGTCGCGCGACTTGGCGCTGACGATCCCCGCGGTCACCGAATTCTCCAGTCCGAACGGCGAGCCGATGGCCATGACCCACTCGCCGACCTTGAGCTTGCCGACGTCGCCGATGCGTACGGTCGGCAGGCCACTCGCCTCGATCTTGACGAGCGCAACGTCGGACTTCTTGTCGGCGCCGATGATCTTCGCCTTGTATTCGCGCTTGTCCGTCAGCGTGACGATGACTTCGTCGGCACCCTCGACGACGTGGGCGTTCGTCATAACGTAGCCGTCGGCATTGAGGATGAAGCCCGAGCCCACGCCGCGCGGCTGCGACTCACCGCCGCCATCGCCCGGCTGCTGCGGCGCACGCGGGTTCGGTCGATTCGGCATCGGCAGGCCGAATCGACGGAAGAACTCCAGCATGTCTTCGTCGAGATCACCGCCAGGGGTCACACGCGCACTGCGGCTGCGTTCGGTGGTGCGGATGTTGACCACCGCTGGCCCGACCTTTTCGACCAGCTCGGTGAAATCGGGCAAGCCTTGGGCCCTCACCGGCGCCGGAGCGGCCGAGGCCAGCAGGCCGACGGAAAGAGCCAGGGCGGCAAAGCCGAAGCGGCCAGCCGATATCAGCGGCGAAAGGGTCTGCAATTGCATTCGTACCATCCGTCGGGTCAGAGAAAAACTTGCACACGAAGGCCAGAGTGTGCCGTGGCCTCGCGATTGCCGCACGCCTACGGTTTCTTGCGCTCGAGCACCGCGGCGAACAGCTTGAGCGTCGCCGGAGGCGTATCGCCGACGATCGTGATCCACCAGTCGCCATGGCGCTGTGTCAGCGTCACCGTCGCGCCGAGCGAAGCGAGCATCGGCTTGGTATGGCGATCGGCGCGGAAAGGTTCGATGAAGACCGAGACGTAAGTCAGGCCGTCCGAGAAGATCGTCTGGAGGACCGGCGGCGATGGCGGTTCGTCGCCGCCCTCGCGCGGATTTTCCATTTCCCGGCTGACACAGCTCACCTCGCGAAAGCCCGGCGCAACCCGGCGCAGCGTCCAGCCCTGGTCCTCCAGCCGGGTCGGCGTGAGCACCGGCTTGAAGACACGATAGCCGTCGAGCTTGCGCATCGCCTGGAGAATGCTGTCCGGCTGCGGACGCACGCCGATGGACACATCGGAAAACGCCGACGTCTCGAGCACTTCGCCATGCCCGCCGATGACGTCGACGCGAAGCAGCAAGCCCGAAGCTTGATCGGCCCAGAGGCGATAGCCGTAGCGATAGCCGTCCCGCGGCTTGACGGCCAGCACGTTGGCCTCGTGCCCGGCGACGCGGTCAACCCCGTCGGCATGAACTTCATACCATTGGCCCAGACCATCGTCGCCCGCTTGCAGCAGCGCGGGGAAGGAGTTGAGCAGCCCGCGCTGCTCGATCATCGCGACGTGGCTCGCCGGCCAGAGTGTGTGGACGACGTCGTTGTGGCGAAAGACCTTGCGCTGGCGGCCGTCGAGCGACTCGATGCGTTCGTACTGGTTCGGCCCTTCGAAGAAATGCGAGATGCGCGCGCTGGCCACGCCACCGCCACCGCTGACGACGAATGTGCCCTGGAAGTTGCGATGGCTCGCCGCGTCGTGGATCCGCAGCAGCCAGCTGCGGACCTCGTTGGGAGCTGGCGGCGCGGAGGCGGCTGGGCCGGCAGCCGATGCCGCTATGCCGCCCAGCAACGCCGCAACGCCGAACGTCAGCGAAACGAAGGGGCGCAGCAGCATGAACAGCGAAGAACTTCCCGTCTCAACGATCGTACGACTCGACCGTCGCGCTGCGCAGGAAGGCCGACGGCAAGCCGAGCGCCGAGGATCCCGAGAACTGCTTGTGCGCGGCGAGATAGCGGTCGAGCCGGGCATCGCGGATCACCTTGCCACTCATCACGACGGCTACCGGCTGCGCGCGCTCGTCGATCGACGACGCCACCAGCGGCGCTGTTGCCGCCACCGTAGGCAGGCTCGCATCGGCAACGGCGAGCGCTGGCGCTCCGGTCAGTGCGGATCCGCCCGGGCGCACCACCGTGAACGTGCCGACGACGAGCAGCAGACCGGCGGCCATCGCCGAAGGCAGCATCCATCGGTTGAAGCGTCGCGCGGGCGGCACGGCCGCTCGCGACGACGCCGCAGGCAATGGCGCGGGCGCGAAGACGATCGGCTCGCTCGCCAGCCGCGCTCGCAGCGTGACGAGGAACTGCTCATCGCGCGCGGCGCGATCGCCCAGGCCGTCGGAGCGAAGCACGTCGCCGATCAGCTGATAGGCGTGCCAGGTGCAGCGCGCCTGCGCGTCGGCTTTCCACCGCCGGCATGCCGCTTCCGTCGCCGCACCGTCGAGCTCGCCGTCGACCAGCGCCGAAAGGCGCTCGGCCGCCGCTGCATCGTCCATCATTTCCAAAGCCATGTCGCTCTCCACTGTCAAACTACAACGCCAGTACCAGTGGCGAGCGCGGCGGGCCGCGTCTGCTCTGCGCGCATCACCAGCGCTCGCCGGCGCGGGTATCGAGCAGGGGACGCAGCCGCGCCGCGATCGCCTCTCGCGCCCTGAAGATCCGCGACCGAACGGTGCCGATCGGGCAGTTCATGAGCTCGGCGATTTCCTCGTAGCTGAGACCTTCGATCTCGCGCAGGGTGATCGCCTGCCGAAGCTCTTCGGACAAGGCTTCGATCGCAAAGTTCACTGCCGCGGCGATCTGTTTGCTCGCCAGGACCGCATCTGGCGTCTCGCCGTCGCTCAATTCGCGGTCGTGGCGCGGGGCGTCGTCGTCTTCGTCCCGGCTCGCCCGGGCCGATTCGGTAACGAGCGGGTCGCGCTTGAGCTCCATCAGCGCTTTCTTGGCGGTATTGACGGCGATGCGGTAGAGCCAAGTGTAGAAGGCACTGTCGCCGCGGAACTGCGGAATCGCGCGATAGGCGCGAATGAAGGTTTCCTGCGCGATATCGGGCACGAGGTCGACGTCGCGCACCATCCGGCCGATCAATCGCTCGATGCGCCGCTGGTACTTGACGACCAGCATCTCGAAGGCCTTGACGTCGCCCTGCTTGA
>JBDTIO010000490.1:0-2594 GCA_039936375.1 Caldimonas sp.
GCCGGGTCGCGCTCGAGGATGCAGGCAATGTCTTCGCGCAGTCGCCGGAACATCAAACCAGTTTAGCGTTTGCGCTCTTCGACCGCTCGGGCGATGCCGCGCAGGATCCGCACCTCTTCCTCGGTCAGCTGGGCCCGGTTGGCCAGCCGATGCAGGCGGGACATGAGCTTTCGTGGCGCCCTCGGGTCGAGAAAGCCGAGCGTTGTCAACGATTCCTGCCAATGCGCCAGCAGGCCGCGAACGGCCGCGGCATCGGCACGCGTTCCTTCATCGGCGCGCGCTGAAACGGCAAAGCCACCGAGCGCCTGCCGCCAGTCGTAGGCCACGAGCTGGATCGCCTGGGCGAGATTGAGCGAGCCATAGGGGGGATCGGTCGGAATCGACAGGCAGGCGTGGCAGGTATAGACGTCTTCGTTGGCCAGGCCGAAACGCTCCGAGCCAAAGACGAAAGCGACGCGATGCGCTTCGGCCGCCAGGTCCGGAAAGAGATCGCGCGGCGCAAACGTCGGCGGCCCGAAATCGCGCGGCGTCATCGCCGTGGCGCAGGTGTAGGTGATGCCGTCGAGCGCTTCGCCGAGCGTCGCGACGACATGCGCGCGTTCGAGCACGTCGCTGGCGCCGCTGGCCATCGCGATGGCTTCGTCGCGCCGCAGGACGTCGGGCCAGCGCGGCGCGACGAGCACGAGGTCGGTGAACCCCATCACCTTCATCGCCCGCGCCGCCGCACCGACGTTGCCGGCGTGGCTGGTGCCCACCAGGATGAATCGGGTCGGATCGGGTTGCATGGCCGCTAAAATTCGCAGTTCTTCATTTTGCAGCCGCGCTGCGGCGAGCCGCCCGCTGGCGCCCACGAATCCACCATGTCGCAAGCGCTGCACCCCATGCTCAACATCGCCATCAAGGCGGCGCGCGGCGCCGGGGCGATCATCAACCGGGCCTCGCTCGACCTAGACCGGCTGCAGGTCAACACCAAGGCGCCGAACGACTTCGTGACCGAGGTCGACCACGCGGCCGAAGCCTCGATCATCGACACCCTGCTCGGCGCCTATCCGGGTCACGGCATCCTGGCCGAGGAATCGGGCAGCGCGCGCGGCGCAAGAAACAGTGAGTACGTCTGGATCATCGACCCGCTCGACGGCACGACCAACTTCATCCACGGCCTGCCGACCTACGCGGTGTCGATCGCACTGTCGTTTCGCAACCAGATCCAGCAGGCCGTCGTCTACGACCCGGCGCGCAACGATCTGTTCTTCGCCTCGAAGGGGCGCGGCGCCTTTCTCAACGACCGGCGCCTGCGCGTGTCGAAGCGAACGCGCATCGCCGATGCGCTGATCGGCACCGGCTTTCCTCGCACCACAGGCGACGACTTCGACCGCTACGTGCGCCTCGTCACGACCGTGATGAAGAGCTGCGCCGGCATGCGCCGGCCCGGCGCCGCGGCGCTCGATCTCTGCTACGTCGCGGCCGGCTGGTACGACGCGTTCTTCGAGATCGGCCTGTCGCCCTGGGATGTCGCGGCGGGCTCGCTGCTCGTCACCGAGGCCGGCGGCCTGGTCGGCAACTTCACCGGCGAAGCCGACTTCCTGCATCGGCGCGAGATCGTCGCCGGCAGCCCAAAGATCTACGGCCAGATGGTGCAGATGCTGGCGACCGACTCGCGCGTCGCGGAAGCCGCAAGCTCTGGCGCGACCACGAGGTCCTAGCGAGCCCATGGGCGCCGAGCCGGTCGGCCACACGCCCATGATGGCGCAGTACGTGCGCCTATGAAGGCGGTCATGGAATCGTGAAAACCTACGCTGTTTCCTACGCAGTCACGGGCGGGGATCGGCGTGTCAGTGATCAAGTAAGGCCAGATCAGGAAGAGCTCGAACGCCACGGGCTCGAGCCGGACGTCAAAACGGAGAGCAACCAGGATATCTCCGTCCTCGTCCGCTTCGAGGAGGGGCAGGCGCAACCTTGGTCGATGTCGGGCTTGGCCAAAGGGATCAAGGCGCTGCTGACCGATATCGCCACGGATCTCGAGCCGGAGGACGCCAAGCAGCTGCGCAAAGCCAGCACGCATTGGCTTCGGCACAGTCACGGCTCTCATGCCCTCAACGGTCGACCGGGAGAAGCCGGCGTGCCGATCCAGGTCGTGCAGAACAACCTCGGGCACGCGTCAATCGGTACGACCTCGGGCTACCTGACGACGGAGCGGGACATGCGGCTAGCGGCGATGAAGGGGTTTGGTGACGGCGCAAGCCGCGCCGGACGCAAGACATGAAGCTGGCCAGAGACAATGGATGCCCAAGGCGTGGGTCTGCGCGGCTTTTCCGTGCAGAACCTGTGGCGCATGCGTCAGTTCTTCGACACCTACAGCGGGGACGCAAATCTCTCACCACTGGTGAGAGACGATCGACGAGGGTTCATTGACTAATGAGCTTCGTCGCGCAACCCTCGAGCCGAATTCCCGTCTCCGTGCAACAACCTGTGCTGAACAACGCTGCGTCCAAACCCAGACTCGACCAGCTATCGGGCTTGGTTGAAAGGGTGACGTTTCACAACGGCGACAGTGGCTTTTGCGTTCTGCGCCTGAAGGTCAAGGGCGAACGGGA
>JBDTIO010000491.1:0-4567 GCA_039936375.1 Caldimonas sp.
GCCGACGCGGCGACCGCGCTCCAGTGCCGGCCGCGCGTTTCGGCACGATCGCCGGCAAGCCGCACCACCGAGCGCTCGCAGACGAGCGGCTGGATCGCCACGGCGCCGAGCTCGGTCGCCTTCTCGACCAGCGCATCCATGCGCTCGTTCGCCGGGATGCCGAATGCCAGCGTGACGGCGACCGGCAGCTCGCGCTCGACGCCGCGGCTCTTGCCGATACGCACCTCCACCTCCGCCCGGCCGATGCGCGTGACCTCCGCCTGCCACTCGTTGCCGTCGTGTCCATTGAAGAGCAGCAGCGCACTGCCCGGTTGCAGGCGCAGCACCTGCAGGTGACGCGACTGCATCGAGGGAAGCGTCAGCACGTCGCCGGTTGCGAAGGCCTGCGCGAGATGGATCCGCGGCGCCATCAGTGCGTGATCCGGGCCAGCCAGAGGCGCCATGCCAGACGCGCGGCGCGCGCCCGGCGCCAGAGCGCCGAGGCCCGCACGGCACCGTGGACGGTCGCCTTCGTCTTCTGCCACCAGCGCACCGCGCGCGCGAACCAGGCGAACGACATCAGCTGCGACTCGAGCAGGATGAAGAGGCGGCCGACGAATGCCGTACCCAGGCTCTTGGCGAGGACGATCAGGAAAATGCCGAACTCGGGCCGCCCCTTGTCGATGAACCAGAGAGCGGCGATCTTCAGCGGGAAAAGCAGCGTCGCCGGCGTCAGGAACAGCAGCAGCGCCAGGCGCGGCGGTGCCGCGACGATGCGCGCTTCGAGTCGCGCGACCGGTGGCCAGGTCGCCAGCCGGGCCGCCATGGCAGCCAGCGGCCGCCAGCCCCACTCCTCGATGAAGATGACGATCGCCGCGAGCAGCAGCGCGACGCCGCGCAGCAGGCGCCACAGGCCGACGACGACCTTCACGGCGAGGCCCGCTCGTTCAGGCGCCGTAGAGCGTCTTGCGCGCTTCGGCGGCCACCGCGTCGCCCTTGCGATCGTGGATCTGGTCGAGGGCTCGCTGCGCGACTTCGCGCAGCTCCTCGATCGTTCCCGCCTTCTCCACGGCCAACGTCAACGTGAAGCCGCGCAGGCCCAGGTTGGCAGAGATGAGCTTGGTCAGCGCCGCGGTGAACTGGGCGTAGTCGAGCGGACCGGCGGGCAAGGGCTGCGGAACGGTGGGACGCGATGAGTCGGCGCTGGCGGCGCGTGACGCGTTGCCGACCGTGACGGCACCGGCGGCCGGCGCGATGAGATCGAGCTTGCGCAGTTCCTGGAAATCGATCGCCGTGATGCCCGCAAGGTTGGCGAGCAACATCTCTTCGGACTTCGCGCCATCGACGAGGAGCAGCAGATTGCGCCGGGCGCGATCCTTGACCAGCGCCCTCGACTGCATTTCGGCGCGTCCCGCGTCTGTCTTGACCCAGATCACCGTTGAAACCTATCCCGTTCCCGTCCTGCGGAGCACCGTAGCCCACCGCTTCGACATGGGGCGAAATGTATCAGCACCGGGCGCCGATGGAATCTCACGCTTTGTCGCGCAATTCGCGTCGAAGTATTTTGCCGACGGGCGTCTTCGGCAGATCGGTGCGGAACTCGACGATCTTCGGCCGCTTGTATCCCGTGAGGTTCGCTTCGCAATAGGCGCGCACCATCGCCTCGGTGATGGTTGGGTCCTTGCGCACGATGACGAGCTTGACCGCCTCGCCGGACTTTTCGTCGGGCACGCCGATGGCAGCGCACTCGAGAATGCCGGGCATCTGCGTCATCACGTCTTCGACTTCGTTCGGATAGACATTGAAGCCGCTCACCAGGATCATGTCCTTCTTTCGATCGACGATCTTGAAATAGCCGCGCTCGTCGACCACGCCGATGTCGCCGCTGCGGAAAAAGCCGTTCGCGGTCATGACCTTGGCGGTCTCGTCATCGCGTTGCCAGTAGCCGGCCATCACCTGCGGACCCTTGATCGCGATTTCGCCGGGCGTGCCTATCGGCACTTCGTTGCCGTCGTCGTCGAGCAGCTCGAGCTCGGTGTTCGGCATCGGCAGGCCGATGTTGCCGCTGTAAGCGGTGCTGTCGACGGGATTGCAGGTGGCCGACGGCGAGGTCTCCGTGAGACCGTAGCCCTCGACGATCGGGCAGCCCGTCTTCTCGAGCCAGAGCTTGGCCGTGGCGCTTTGCACCGCCATGCCGCCGCCCACCGAGATGACGAGGCCGCTCCAGTCGACGCTCGAGAAATCGGGGTGGTTGGCCATGGCGTTGAACAGCGTGTTGACGGCCGGAAAGCTGTGGAACTTCTCGCCCCGCAACTCCTTGAACATGCTCGGCAGGTCGCGCGGATTGGCGATCAGGATGTTCGAGCCTCCCATCCGCATCGCCAGCATCATGTTCGTGTTGAAGCCGAAGATGTGATAGATCGGCAAGGCACAGATCGTCACCACCTGCTCGCCCGCCGGGATCTTCTTCAGGGCCGGCTGGTACCAGGCCTCGGCCTGCAGAATGTTGGCAACCAGGTTGCGATGCAGCAGCACCGCGCCCTTGCTCACGCCGGTGGTGCCGCCGGTGTACTGCAGCACCGCGATGTCGTCGGGCCCGACCGTCGCCGGCTTGAACGTCTTGCCGCGGTCCCCGGCGAGCGCGTCGTTGAACGACACGGCGCCGGCGATGGTGAACGCCGGCACCATCTTCTTCACCTTGCGCACGACATAGTTGACGATCAGCGACTTCGGAAAGCCGAGCATGTCGCCCATCGCAGCGAGCACCACCCGCTGGGTCGGTACCGCGCTCATCACCTTGGCCAGCGTGCTGGCGAAGTTCTCGAGGATGACGATCGCCTTGGCACCCGAGTCTTTCAGCTGGTGCTCGAGCTCGCGCGGCGTGTACAGCGGGTTGACGTTGACGACGACGAGCCCGGCACGCAGGATGGCCGCGACGGCGACCGGGTACTGCGGCACGTTGGGCATCATGATGGCGACGCGCTCGCCCTTGGCCAGGCCTTGCGCCTGCAGCCAGGCGGCAAAGGCACGCGAGGCATCGTCGACCTGCCTGAACGTAATCGCCTTGCCCATGAACCTGTAGGCGGTGCGATCGGCATAGCGGCGAAAGCTCTCGTCGAGCAGCGCCACCAGCGACGGGTACTGATTCACGTCGATCTCGGCGGGCACGCCGGCCGGGTACTGCTTCAGCCAGATCTTTTCCATCTCACCCTCTGTCGAGTACGACGATTCTGACGGAGCGCTCACGCTCGAGCCTAGGGTGTTTCGATACATCGCGCGGCGTCTCCGCGCGCAGCGCGCGCGCCTCAGCGCGAAGCAGGTGTCGTGGTGTCGGGGGCGTGCCAGCCGCCTCCCAGGTCCTGGATTAGTGCGATCGCGTTCGCTTGCCGGTTGCTCACGAGCTGCACCAGCGTTCGTCGCGCGCTCAACGCCGAGGCCTGCGCCGTCACCACGTCGGTGTAGCTCACTTGCCCGGCGCGATAGCGGTTGAGAAGCTGTTGCTCGGTCAAGTCGGCAGCCTCGGAGGCCTTGCGCCGCAGGCCGTTCTGCTCGCTCAGGACGCGGCTCGCGCTGAGCTGGTCCTCGACGCTCTGGAACGCCGCGAGTACGGTCTGCCGATAGTGCGCGACCGCCTCGTCGCGCGCCGCCTCGGCGCCTTCGACGCGTGCGCGCGTCGCGCCGGCGTCGAACACCGTCTGTGCGACCGACAGGCCGATCGACCAGAGGCTGCTCGACGCGTTGAACAGGTCGCTCGGCCGCGTGCTCGCGAAGCCGTAGGAACCGCTCAGGGAAAAGCTCGGGAAATAGCCCGCGCGCTGGATACCGATCTGCGCGTTGGCCGCCGCGACCGAACGCTCCGCCGACGCGATGTCGGGTCGGCGCTGCAGCAACGTCGAGGGCACGCCCAGCGGCACCGTTGGCATGCGCATCGTCCACTCGGCGGCGGCGATGGCGAAGTCGCCCGGCGGCTGACCCACGAGCACCGCGATCGCATGCTCGAGTTGCGCGCGCTGGCCGATCAGCGCAACGAGATCGGCCTGGGCGTTGGCAAGCGTCGTCTCGGCCTGCAGCAGGTCGGTCTTCGCCGTGATGCCGGCGTTGTAGCTGTTCTGCGTGATCTTCAGGGCCCGCTCGTAACCCTCGACGGTGCTGCGCAGCAGGGCCGCTTCGGCATCGGCTTCGCGCAGCCCGAAGTAATCGGTCGCGAGCTCGGCCTGCGCCGACAGGCGCGCCGCGGCCAGATCGGCTTCGCTGACCTGGGCGCTGGCCTGGGCACCGGTGACGGCCAGGCGAAGGCGGCCCCAGACATCGGGCTCCCAGCTCGCGCCGAGCGACACCGACAGCGAGTTGCCGGTGCCGCGGCTGCCGGAGCCCGAATCGCCGCCGCCGGAGCGGCTGGCGCCACCGTCGAGCGCGACGGCGGGGAACAGCGATGCGCGTTGCTGGCGGACGAGCGCGCGTGCTTGCGCGTACGCGGCCACCGCGAAGGCGACGTTCTGGTTCGACACCTCGACCTGCGGCATCAGCCGGTTCAGCTCGGCATCGCCGAAGAGCATCCACCAGTCGCCGCGATCGAGCGCATCGGCGG
>JBDTIO010000492.1:0-4354 GCA_039936375.1 Caldimonas sp.
TTGCCGACCCAGACGCCGATCGTGTAGCGATCGGTGAAGCCGATGCACCAGTTGTCGCGCATGTCCTTGCTGGTTCCCGTCTTCACCGCGGCGAAGCCGCGCGTCGCCAGCAGGTTGGCCAGGCCGAAGGTGCGAACGCGCGCGTTGTTGTCGCCCAGGATGTCGGTGACGAGATAGACGGCCGCCGCGTCGGCGACGCGGACCGGCCGCAGCGCCGATCGGTCGCCGCGCAGCACCGGCGGCGCGAAGAGGCCGCCGTTGGCGAGCGACCGGTACGCGTTGGTCAACGCGAGCAGGGTCACGTCGCCGCTGCCGAGGGCGAGCGATGCGCCGTACCAGCCCGCGCTTTCCGGCAGCGCGAACCCCAGAGACTGCATTCGCTGATACAGAGCATCGGAGCCCAGCATCGTCGAGACGCGAACCGCCGGCACGTTGAGGCTGGCGCCCAACGCGGTACGCGCGCTGACGAAGCCTTTCCAGACGTGGTCGTAATCCTGCGGCAAGTAGAGGCCGCCGGTCGTCGCGATCTGCGCCGGCGAGTCGTCGATCAGGGTGGCCGGCGTGATGAGGTGCCTCTCGAAGGCCAGCTCGTAGACGAAGGGTTTCAAGGTCGAGCCGGGCTGGCGGCGCGCGAGCACGCCGTCCACCCGGGCCGCCCCCGACAGCTCGCCGCTCGAGCCGACCCAGGCGCGCACCTCGCCGGAGGCGTTGTCGAGCACGACCACGGCGCCGTCTTCGACGTTGCGGCCGCTCAGCTCGGCGAGCTGGCGACGCAAGGTCCTGGTCGCCAGGCGCTGCAACGGCGCGTCGAGCGTGCTCTTTTGCGTGGCCGCCCCGAGGGGGTCGACCACCTGACGGGCGAAGTGCGGCGCCAGTTGCTCGCCGAGCGGCATGCCGCCGCGCCGCGCCAGCGCTGCCTCAGTGAGACCGACGACGCCGACGCACTCCAGATGCTGCAGGCGAAGCACGCCGCAGGCCCGCTCGGCCACCGCCGCGGGCTTCGCGTTCGGGCCGCGCACCAGGGCAGCGGCGACGGCCGCCTCCTGCGCATCGAGGCCGCTCACGTGCTTGGCGAAAAGCGTCTGCGCCAGCGCGTCGATGCCGACGATCTCGCCGCGAAACGGCACCTCGTTCAGATACGCCTCGAGGATCTCGCTCTTTTTCCAGGTCGCTTCGAGGCGCGAGGCGGTCACCGCCTGACCCAGCTTCTGGGCAACGCTACGGCCGCCGGCCGGCCGGGCCAGGCCGTTCTCGATCAGCCCGGCGAGCTGCATCGTCAGGGTCGAAGCGCCGCGCGTTCGAGCGTTGAACAGATTGGCCCAGGCGCTCTTCGCCGCGGCCGTCCAGTCGACCCCACTGTGCTCCCAGAAGCGCCGGTCTTCACTGAGCACGATCGCGCTGAGCAGGGCCGGCGACATGTCGCCGATCGGAATCCAGGCGAGGCGCCGAACGCTGCCGTCGACCCGGATCGTCTGGATCGCGACGCCATGGCGATCGAGCAGCGTGACATCGGACGGCCGATGCGCCGCCTTCACTTCAGCGAAGGTGGGCAGCGCCGACGCCATGCTCGCCGACAAAGCCAGCGCGGCGGCCATCGCCGCCGGCCGCAGCGCCGCGAATGCCGTCACGGCGCGACCTCGATGCTCGCGTTCGGTGCTTCGCCGAAACTCTCCGGCGCATACATGGCCTCGACCCGCGTCGGCGGCAAGCCGAAGCGGCCCGGGTTGTTGAGACGCACCGTGTACTCGATGACGTGCTTGCCCCGCGGCAGGTACTCGTAATAGCTGCGGAAGGCCTCGAAGCTGCGTTCCTCATAAGCAGGCCACGCATCGCCGCTGCGCTTTTCGCTTCGCGTCGCGAGCTGCGAATCACGGCCGAGACCCGAGCCGAGGATGGTTGCGCCCCCCGGCACCGGATCGCTGACGACGACCCAGGTCATGTCGGCCTGCGCATCGATCTCGAGATGCACCTTGATGACGTCGCCGCGCGACCAGTGACCCTTGTCTTTCTGCTCGACGGCGCTGACGCTGCGCCTCACCGTGTAGCCAGAAGACAGCGGCGCCTTCAAGGGAATCGCGGCAAGGCTTTGCACGGTGAGCCAGGGCTTGCCAGTGCCTTGCTGCGTCACACTGAGCGTGCCCGCTGCCGCCGGCCAGGCGAGTCGGGTGCTGCCGCCGTCGGACTGCTTGGCCCAGTCGACAATCGTTCGCGGCGTGGCGGCATCGAGCGACGCCAGCGTCTTGCCGGCGATCGGCACCGATTCGAACTCGGCCGCGAACTTGTCGAGCGCGAGCGAGCCCCAGAGGTTGGCGGTCGTCGTCAGCCAGGCGCCGCGTCGCTGCCGCGCCAGCGAGCCGACCACCATCTTCGGCAAGTCATCCTTCCAGGCGGGATCGTCGATGACGGCGAGGATCAGTTTGGCCGCATTGGCATCGGCGCTATCCATCAGCCACCACCAGAAGTCGCCTTCCTCGTTGCTGAACTTCAGCGTCGTGCCGCCGTAGGTGAGCCGGCCGCGCAGGATCTGGTTGGCCTCGTCGAGCCGGTGTGCGCGATCGGGCACGCCGTCCAGGCGCTTCACGATCTGCAGCCAGTTGATCACCGCCGCCGTGGGCCAGACGTTCGGCGTGACGTTGATCGAGCCGAGCATGCGCGGCTCGGCCCGGCCGTAGCGTGACAGAGCCTCGATGGCGGCGATCTTCCTCACGTCTAGATCCGAGCGCGGCGACCAGAACTTGCGCTCGATGCGGCCTTCGACGAACGCGGTGAGGCCGCCGAGCATCGCGTCGCGGGCCGGCGCCGGCAGCTCGAAGCCGGCTTCGTTCGTCGCCGCCAGCACGTAGGCGGTCAACGAGTCGCTGCCGTGCGGCGCGTCGCCGTCGCGCGGCGGGAAGTAGCTGGCCAGGCCGTCGCTGTCGAGATAGGTGGGCAGCGTGTTGGCAACGCCGGCCCACAACGCCGCGTCCTTCAGCCCGACTGACTTCGAGGTCTTCTGCTCAAGGCAGATGAACGGATAGGTCTCGAAGAAGCGGCGCATCCCGGGCAGCGCACCCGTCAGTTTCGGTTGCACTGCCACCTGCAGGCCCCCGCGCTTGACGCCCGAAGCGGGCAAGGCATCGGCCGGCACGGCGACGGGCAGCGTGAACGTGCCGTCGAGCTGGGCCAGGGTGGCCTGGAGCACGCGCACCGGCACCGCCGCGGCGACGAGCTGCGTGACCTTGAGACGATCCTTCGCGTTCGCTTCGTCGGCGGCACCTTCCCAGGCGATGCTGAAGGCGTCGGCAGGCACGTCGACCGGCCAGATCACTTCCTTCGCGGCGCCGGCGGCGATCGTCACGTCTTGCGGCGGAAGTGCAATCGGCACTCGGGCAATCTCGCCGTTCGCGGTGCCCGGCAGGTTCGCCGTGCCCTGCAGCGTCGCATGCACCTTCATCTCGCGCTGCGTCGTGTTGCGCAAGGTCAGCATGGCGCTGAAGCGATCGCCGTCGCGCACCAGCGGCGGCAGGCCGGCCAGCACTTGCAGATCCTGCGTGACCCGGATGCTGGTACTGCCGGTACCGAACTTCTGCACGTCGGCATCGGCGATGGCGACGAGCTTGAAACTCGTCAGCGAGTCGTTGAGTGGCACCTCGACGGTGGCTTCGCCATTGGCGTCGAGCGTGACGCTCGGCTTCCAGACCAGCAAGGTATTGAAGAGCTCGCGCGTCGCGCCGCGGCCACCTCCGCCGCCGGCCGCCACGGCCTTCCTGCCGTAGTGGCGGCGGCCGATGATCTCGCTCTGCGCCGTGCTCGTCTCGACGCCCCAGGCGCGCTCCTTGATCATGGCGTCGAGGAGATCCCACGAATCGTTGCCACGCAAGGCAAGCAGGCCCTCGTCGACCGCGGCGAAGGCGACGTCGGCGCCGGCCAGCGGCTTGCCGCCTTGCGAGACCTTGATGCGCGCGATCGCCTTTTGCCGCACCTGGTATTGCGCCTTGTCGGCCGTGACGCTGACCTGCAGCTCGTGCGCAGCGAGACCGACCTTGATCGCGGCGACGCCGAGCTTGAACGCCGGCTTGGCGAGGTCGATCATCGCCGTCGGTGCCTGGTAGTCCTTGCTGTCAACCCAGAAGCTGTGCCACCACGCGAGCGGCTCCTTCCAGCCCCAGGTGAAGAACGAATACCACGGCGTCTCGCGAATGCGGCCACGCAAGGCAAGCACGCTGACGTAGACGTTCGGTGCCCAGGCGGCGTCGACCTTCAGCTGGATGGTCGGATCGTCGCCGCGCAACGTCACCACTTGCGTGGCGATCACGCCTTCGCGCTCGACCGCGACCAGCGCCGTCGCCTCGCGAAACGGCATGCGCACCTGCAG
>JBDTIO010000493.1:0-12531 GCA_039936375.1 Caldimonas sp.
GGCAGCCACGTCGGTCCAGACGACAGCGGTGTTGAGGCCGACCTTGCCTTCGGTGACGCGGATCGCATCGGGCACCTCGAGCAGTTTTCGCAGTCGCGACAGGGCCATGTCGAACGACGCGCGCGGCGCGTTTGCGTCGAGCGAAGGCCAGAGCTGGTCGATCACCGCGTCGATGGTCAGCGGGCCGCCGCCATGTGCCGCAAGCAGGGCGAGCAACTCGAGCGGCTTGCGCTGCGATTTGCCCGCCGTGTGCACGGGCTCGCCATCGCGCAGCAGGCGCAACTCGCCGAGTGCCTGCACATGCAAGCGCCACGGCCAGTCTTCGCGTGTCGGATCGTCGGGCAGCAAGCGACGCTGGCGGATCGCCGCGCGCAGGAACTCGGTTTCGACTCCGGCGTCGAGCGCGTACTCGGCGATGCGCCCGGCCCACTCGGGCACGTAGTGCAGGAAGCGGCCGTAGTCGATGGCAGAAGCGGCGCGCACCGCATCGAGGATGCGCATGTGCCGGTCAGCCGCAAGGCCCTGCAGCGCCAGCACGGCTTCGACCATCTGGATGATGACTTGCAAGGTCTGCGTCGCGGCGCCCGATTGATGCTCACGCTCGGCCTCCAGCAGGGCCAACCCCTGCTGCCCTTCGCCGACCGCCACCAGGCAATGCGCGCGCAGCACGAAGTCGACGCCCTGGTCGCGCCGCGGCACTTCCGCGTCGGCGCAGAGGGCCAGCACGAGATCGACCTTGTGCAGCGCTTCGCGATACTGGCCGCGGCGCACGAGCAGCAGCGCCTGCGCGCGCAGGCCGTGCGCGACGCGGCCGGGCCGCACGTCCATGCGCAGGCGATCGAGCTCGTCGAAGAGCCGGTCGGCCTGGGTCAGGTCGCCGGCCTTCACCGCGGTCGTCATCTCCAGGCAGGCGAGCTCGAATCGCATGCGTGGGAAGCCGTGATCGTCGATCAAGGCCTGCACCCGTTCGCGCGCGGCCTGCGAGCGAACGGCGTTGCCTGCGTAGTCGAAGTTCATGTGCATCAGACCCCACCAGCGCGCGTGCCAGATGGGCGAGACCGCGCACGAATGCAGATGTTCCTGTGCCGCCGCCGAGAGACGCTCGAGGGCGAGCGCGTCTTCTTCCTGCGAGTAGAAGTCGGCGGCGATCTTGGTCAGCAGCATCCATTCGTCGGGCGGGCAGAGGCTCGCGTCGCGATGGCTTTCCAGCAATGCGGCCAACAACCTGGGAGCGCGCTCGCGCACGTCGGTCAGGTCGCTCTCGGGCAGCACGACGAGCCAGGGCAGCGCCGCCATCGCCGCGTCGACGCGGGTGCGCTCGATGCCGCTGCTCAGACTGGCAGCGTGCGGCAAGCCAGCGCGCAGGCGCGCGGCCCAGAGATCGAGGCCGCGGAAGTCGGCGTATTCGACGGCGATCGCCAGCACCATGCCGGCCGCGCACTGCAGTTGGCGCGCCGCATCGCCGCGCGCTTCGGCCGCGGCGTGGCATTGCGTGAACGCGGGGCGCGCGATGGCGTCGTCGACTGTCAGCAGAGCGAAGCAGTCGGCCACGGTCGGCGAAGCGCTGGCGGCGGCGTGGCGAAACGACTCCATGCCGAAACGGTATCACTCGCCGCCCGATTTCGGGGCCGAAGAAACGTCGCGCGTTACCCAAAAAGGGGGCAATTGCGAATCCGTTGGTCATCGGTTAGCGACGCGCAATTCGTCGGTCGGAGACTGGCGTCGCGATGCATGCCATCGCCAAAGGCCGATCAACCCGGGAGCCGCTCCATGATTTTTCATGCCATCCGCCGCGCCGCAGGCGCACTAGCCGCCGCGCTCGTCGCCGCGCTGCTCGGGGCCTGCGGCGGACAAGACTATTCAGCGCCGCAAGCCATGCCGACGATCGCCTCGTTTTCGGCGACGCCGGCGGCCGTCCCGATGGGAGGCGGCTCGGTCGTCCTGTCATGGAGCACTGCCGACGCGAGCCAGCTCGTCATCGACAACGGCGTCGGCGACGTGAGCGGCAGCACGAGCAAGAGCGTCAACGTCACGGCGGGCACCACCTTCACCTTGACCGCGACCAACGCGCTCGGCAGCGTCTCGGCCGCCACCGTCGTGACGGTGGCGGCGCAGCCCGCGTCGACGATCGCGAGCTTCACGGCAACGCCGGCCACGCTGCCGCTCGGCGGCGGCAGCGTGACACTGAGCTGGAGCACGGCCGACGCGACCTCGCTGTCGATCGATAACGGCGTCGGCGACGTGAGCGGGCTGACGAGCAAGGCGGTGACCGTCACCGCGAACACCACGTTCACGCTGACGGCCAGCAACGCCGCCGGCATGGTGACGAAGACGACCGCCGTCGCCCTGGCGTCGGGCGTGAGCCTGTTCTTCGACCCGGTGAACGGCAACGACAACAACCCCTGCACGCAGGCTGCGCCGTGCCGCAGGATCGGCGGCTTCGTGAGCATTGCGGCGCCGGGTACCACATTCACCCTGGCCGATGGCATCTACGGCGCCACCTCGCAAGGAACGACCACCCTGACGGTTCCGGATGGCGTGACCATCCAGGCGGCTCATCCCGGTGCCGTGACGCTGGGCAGCATGACGATCAGCGTCCCCACCGGATCGGCGACGTTCAGCGGCGTGGTCATCGGCCCGGAAAGCGCGAGCGCGACGTTCTGCGGTCGGTTGAGCGTCGGTCAGCCCGACCCGCAGGCCGGCAATCCGACGCTGACGCTGACCGGTGTCTTCAGCAACTGTGCCGACTGGCTCTGGATCCGCGGCAACGTCAAGGCGACCATGACGCCCGGCGCGCTTCCCGGCGGCGTCTACACGACGGGCGGGTTGAATGTGAATGGCTCGCCCGGGAACGCGGAATGGATCGTCCTCTTCCAGAAAGGCCCCGAGCTCCTGATCCAGGGCGGCGTCATCGATGGCGGCAACACCGGCGACGCGCTTCACACCGTGCTCGTCATGCAGGACGCCGGGGCGCTGACGCTCGACGGAGTGACCCTGCGCAACTGGGGCCAGACGGCAATCGACGCGCCGGAGGGCAAGCTCACGCTGCGCAACGGCACGGTGCTCGACCACGTCGGCTTTCCGGGCAACGGCGGGTGCGCCATCACCACCAGCACCTCTTCGTCCAGCCTGGTCATGGATCACTCGACACTCTCGAACGTGCCCGGTGTCGGCATCTGCGCCGGCGTCAACGGCGACCTGACGAATCCCGCGGTGATCACGCTCACGCAAAGCACGATCACGAAAGTCGCACTGGCGGCGATTCGCAATTTCGGCGGTGGCGGCAATATCGGTACCCTGAACATCAGCGCCGATGGCCTGAGCCTTCTCGACAACGGCGTCGGCCTCTACATCGCGCGCCCGCACGGCGCCGTCGATATTCGCAACTCGACGATCACCGGAAGCACGTCCACATCGGCGGGCGCGGGCATCTTCTTCGACTTCGACCCGCTGGCGACGATTGGCACCGAGTCGTTCAAGCTGCGCACGAGCACGGTGGCGAACAACGTGCAGGACGGCGTGCTGCTCTCTCAGTTCAAGACCGGCACGATCGACCTCGGCAGCGCGGCCGATCCGGGCGGCAACACCTTCACCGGCAATGGCACGGCGGGGCTGCAAGTCGATGTCGACCCCTTGAGCGCGGGCACGGTGAACGCCGTCGGCAACACCTGGAACGCGAGCCAGCAAGGCGCCGATGCCGGCGGCCACTATTCGGTGCCGCCGGCCTACGCGCCGGTGCCGAAGACGGGGCCGGCGAGCGGCGTGAATTTCAAGATCGACAACAACGTCAGCGCGCTGAACCTGTAGGCGTGTTCACCTGAGTCACTGAACCTCTACCTGAACGATTCGACCCGAGGAGAAATCAGATGCCGTCATCCGCCACCGTGCAACGCGCCGCAAGGCTCGGCGTTGCGACCCTGCTTGCGATTTTTCTTGCGGCTTGTGGCGGCGGTGGTGGAGACGACGCGCCGCCGCCGGCCGCGCCGCCGCCTGCAGGTAGCGTCGGCCCCGCCGGAGCCACGATTGCGTCGGCGGACAACAACGCGACGTTGACGGTGCCTGCCGGGGCGTTGAACTCGACGATCAACGTCACGCTCACGCCGGCGACGGACGGCTTTCAAAGCGACCCGCAGATCGTGCCGGGGACTGTCTACAAACTCGGCGCCCCCGACACCGCGCTGACGCAGCCAGCGACCTTGTCACTCGCCATCCCGGACAGCGTCGCGAGCGGTGTCGCGGGCAACGCTTCTCATGCGCAGTCGCAGACCGCCTCCAGAGCGCACGCTCTGGGCGTGGTCGATCCGAATGGACTGATCTCGTGCAATCCCTTCGTCCCGCCGGGTGCCGACGTGCCACCCGGAACAGTCTGCATTTACGACCATGCGCCGTGCCCGGCAAGCACGCCGAACGAGACCGGCACGAAGATCGACGACTATTTCAACAGGACGGTCTATCTGTGCCAGGCACCGAATCAGCCGAAAGTGCAGTTGGTTCAGCTATCGGCGAGCGGGCCGCCGACGCTGCTCGCCACTGATCTTCTGGCTGGTCCGAAGAATATTGCGCAGACCCAATTCAATGTCTTGACTTCCCAGACCGTCGGATTGCTGCGCGACACGACGCCGCCGAAGGTGCAATTCACGTCGATCGTGGAGCAACTCGGCGACAACGAAGGCAGGCTAGTCCTGAGCGCGCACGCCACGGACAACGTGGGAATCGACAGTGTTTATTTCGAGCTATGGGGCAACGTGACAGGACTGAAGGTGAGCAACTTAGCGAAGTTCACGAGGCCGCCCTTTGTCTGGACGTCGCCGGTGATGTCTCTCGACGACATCTACCAGCTCAATCTGACTCCGGTGACATGTAGCGCTGGCTGCGACTTCAATGTCTTTTATGCAGTGGTCTTCGACCATGCGGGCAATAATTCGATCGACTCCACCTCAGCGTGGGCCGGAGGTAACGGAGTCCGCCCACCGATCATCCAGAACTTCTTTGCCACGCCGTTCACTCTGCCGGCCGGTGGAGGCGATGTCGTCCTGAGCTGGGCCGTCGACGACACGCAAACGCTGAGCATCGACAACGGCGTGGGCGATGTCACCGCGGTCCCGGAAAAGACCGTTCATGTCACCGCGCCGACGACCTTTCATCTCACGGCAACCAACCCGCAAGGCAGCACGAGCGTCCAGTTTTCTGTCGCGGTCGCAGGAGGGCAGCCTGCGCCGACGATCAGCGCCTTCACGGCGACGCCGGCGAACTTGCCGCCCGGCGGTGGAACGGTCAAGCTGGCATGGACGACTGCGGGTGCCGACACGATCGCCATCGACCATGGCGTGGGCACGTTCACCAGTGCCAATGCCTTCACCAACATCAACGTCACCGCCAACAGCACCTTCACGCTGACCGCGACGAACGCCAGCGGCGCAGTCACGAAGCAAGCCGCCGTGGTGGTGGCCGTGAACAACGATCGCTTCGTCGACGTGAGCAGCGGCAACGACACGAACGCCTGTTCGCAAGCCGCACCGTGCAAGACGATCGCCAAGGCGATGACCGGTGCGCCGAGCGGCGCGACCGTCTACCTCGCCGACGGCAGCTACGGCTCGGCCACGCAAGGTGCAAGCGCCACGGTGCCCGATGGCGTGACCCTGCGCGCCGCCCATCCGGGCGCCGCGACGCTGGCCAACGTCGCCCTCACGGCAGCGGGCTCGGCGACTTTCAGCGACATCGTGCTCGATGCCGAGGGCTCCGCCTGCGCCAGCATCAACGCGGGCAGCACCACGGGCACGCCCACGCTGCTAATGACCGGCGTGCTCATCAAGTGCGGCGGCGCGCTCAACGTGCATGGCAACGTCAAGGCGACGATGATCCCGGGCGCCTTGGCCGGCGGCCTCTACACGGCCGCACTGCCCGGCACCTTCAACGCCCTGCTGAGCGTGACCGACAGCGCCGAGCTGCTGATCCAGGGCGGCATTCTCGACGGCAACAACGCCGGCTCTCCGGGCTTCGGCGCCGGCTTCCTGGCGGTCACGGGCAACGGCAAGCTCACGCTCGACGGCTCGACGCTGCGCAACCGCACGAGCGTCGGCATCCTGACCGGCAACAACGGCGCCATCGTGTTGAAGAACAACGCACTGATCGACCACGTCGGCGCCGCCGACACCTGCGCGGCAGCGGCGGCGATCGTGCTTAACGGCACCGGCAGCCTGACGATGGATCACTCGCAAATTGCGAAGAGCGCGAGTGCCGGCATCTGCGTGCGTAGCGGAGCCGGCGCGTCGACCATCGCACTGACGCAAAGCACGATCACCAGCTCGGCCGGCGGGATCGCCAGTGAGACCGGGGCGGGCTCGACGGCCACGATCACGGCCGACGGCGTCAGCTTGACCAACAACACCACAGGGATCATCTGGACCGGCGCCCCCGGAACCAGCATCGACCTGAAGAACTCGAGCGTCACCGGCAACGTCACCGGCATTCAGGTCGACGGCACGTCGGTGGCGTTGAAGCTGCGCACGAGCAACGTCTCCGGCAACAGCGACAGCGGCGTGGCGATCTTCAACAACGTCGCTGCCGACCTCGGCACGCAGGCCGACCCGGGCCTCAACACCTTTGCGGGTAACGGCTCGCAAGGGATCAAGGACAACCTCGTCGGCGGACAAACGACACAGGCGGTCGGCAACACCTGGAATGTCAACCAGCAGGGCGCCGACGCGGCCGGCCACTACTCGACGGCACCGGCCTACACGCCGGTACCGAAAACCGGGCCAGCCAACGGCGCGAACTTCGAGATCGCCAACGCCAGCACGGTGAACCTGTGACGGCGCGATCGAACCTCAACCCAGAACGGAGCTGCTCATGAATGCCTCACTTCACCCCAGCACAATGCTTCCGGCCACGACGCTTCTGAAATGCGTCGCCGGCTCGCTATGCCTCATGGCAGCCGCGGCCGTCGCCGATCCGCTGCCGCGCGCGCCGTCACCATTCGCGGTGGTTCTCAACGACTGCACCGAGTTCGCCGGACTCGGCCCCTTGGCGGGAACGCAGATCCAGGGCCGGCTGCCGCCGGGCTACACGGCAGCGACATTCGGCCCGGGCACGGCCGGCGTGGTCGCGCGGGCGTCGCGCTGCGATCGCGTCTCCGTCGACGGCGGCCCCGTCGAGCGCGCTACCGTCTCGCACATCGGCATCAACCTAATGACCCCCGACGGCACCGGCGACATCAACAATTACACGCTGCTGTACGTGACCGACAGCTGGCGTCTGGCCGCCAAGCTTCGGGAGTTCGGGCTTCCGGTGCGCATCGATTCCAACATGGTCTACGAAGTGAACCCGGCGGGTTCGGCGCTGGAGCTCTACGCGCAGGTGCAGGCGGAGCCGGGCATCACGTATTTCCTCGACGGCGTCGTCAACGATCCGGCGCCCGGCACGGCGGCGCCCTTCCTCGCCAACTGGTGGTACAGCAGCCGAGCCGGGCGCATGAAGATGTCGACCGATATTCCGGCGTTCGCCGCGGGCCAGGCCGACGTTGCACTCTTCAATTCGCGCGAGTCGGCGCTCGGACAATTCCTCGCTGGCAATCGCACCGTGTTTCCGTTGTTGTCGGTGCGCGGCAAGTTCAGTCATGCGGTCATGACGGTGAGTCTCGAGCGCTGACAGGCCCTGGCGAACGCGGGATCGTCGACGGGCATCGCGCCCGCGTTATGGTGCGCGGGTGCATGACGTCGACCTTCGCCCGCTCGCTCGCAGCGACTTCGCGCTGTTGGGCCGCTGGCTGCGCACGCCCCACGTCCACCGGTGGTGGCATCACGAGACGACGCCGGAGGCGCTGGAGGAAGACTTCGGCCCGTCGCTAGCCGGCACCGACCCGGCGCAATTGCGCGTCGCCCTGGCGGCCGGTCGCCCGTTCGGCTTCGTGCAGCACTACCGGTTCGACGACAACCCCGCGTACGAGGCGGAAGTGTCGACCTTCCTGGACGTGCCGCACGACGCTTTCAGCATCGACTACTTCATCGGCGAACCGTCGATGCTGCGCCAGGGCTGGGGCGACGCGATGATCGCAGCCGCGCTGGCGGAGATCTGGCGCGGCGAGCCGAACGCCGAGGTCATCGTGCCGATTGCCGATGCCAACATCGCGTCGCGGCGCCTGCTCGAGCGGGTCGGCTTCCGGCAGGCGGCGATCGGCCTGCTCGAACCCGACAACCCGATCGACGGCCGCGAGCACGTGATCTATCGCATCGGCCCGAAGCTACAGTCCGGCGCGGCAGCCGGTGCCGCAGTCCGGGCCAAGTGGCCGACATGACCGACAAGCGATTTTTCCCCCGTCAAGTGGTCGAGTCGACGGGCAACCGTTGGGACTGGGCGCTTCTGCCGCTCGTCCTCGGCGTGCTCGCCCTCCTCGCCTACGCCGGCTCGCAGATGACGCGGCCGTACGCGCTCGGCGAGAACCTGCCGCTGACGCTCGATCCGGCCGCATTGCCCTACTACCTGCTGCGCACGACCCTGCGCATGTTCCTCGCCCTGGGTGCTTCGCTCGTCTTCAGCTGCGTCTTCGCCGCCGTGGCCGCCAAGTACCGGGCGGCCGAGCGCGTCATGGTGCCCCTGCTCGACATCCTGCAGTCGATCCCGATCCTCGGCTTCCTGTCGATCACGGTCACCGGTTTCATCGCGCTCTTCCCCGGCAACCTGTTCGGCGTCGAGTGCGCGGCGATCTTCGCGATCTTCACGTCGCAGGCCTGGAACATGGCCTTCAGCCTCTACCAGTCGTTTCGAACGGTGCCGGTCGAGCTCCGCGAAGCCGCCGCGGTGTTTCAGCTCTCGTCGTGGCAGCGCTTCTGGAGGCTCGAGCTGCCCTTCGCGATGCCCGGCCTGCTCTGGAACATGATGATGTCGATGTCGGGAGGCTGGTTCTTCGTCGTCGCCTCCGAAGCGATCTCGGTCTCCAACCAGAACATCAGGCTGCCCGGCATCGGCTCGTACATCGCGCTGGCCATCGAGCAACGCAACATCGGCGCGATCGGCTGGGCGATCGGCGGCATGCTCGTCGGCATCATCCTCTACGACCAGATCTTCTTTCGGCCGCTGCTCGCCTGGGCCGACAAGTTCCGCTTCGAAGAGGGCAGCAACGACAACGTCGCCACTTCGTGGCTGCTCACCTGGGTGCGCCGGACCGATCGCGTGCAAGCGATGGGCGTGCGCGCCATGCGCGGGCTCGAAGGAACCTTCGGGATTTTTCGCCGCAGCTTCGACGGCACGTCGATACGTGCCCGCGCCGCGCCCGTCAACCCGCTCTGGTCGCGCGCCTGGGACGCGCTTCTGGCCGGTGCGGTGCTCCTGGCGATCTGGCAGCTGGGCAGTTTCATCCGCGCCGAAGTCGGCTGGTCGGAAGTGGCGCACGTCTTCGTGCTCGGCCTGTACACGATGACCCGCGTGCTCGTGTTGATCGGCATCGCGGCCATCGTCTGGGTTCCCGTGGGCATCTGGATCGGCATGAGCCCGCTGTGGGCCGGCCGGCTGCAGGCTGCGATCCAGTTTCTCGCCGCGTTCCCTGCCAATCTGATGTTTCCGGTGGCGGTGATCTTCATCTTGAGATGGCACCTCAACCCGAACATCTGGCTCTCGCCGCTGATGGTGCTGGGCACGCAGTGGTACCTGCTCTTCAATGTCATCGCCGGCGCCTCGACCGTGCCGACCGAGCTGCGGTATGCGGCGAAAAACCTCGGTCTCGGCGGCTGGCTACGCTGGCGCCGCTATCTGCTGCCGGCTGTCTTTCCGAGCTTCGTCACCGGTGCCATCACCGCCAGCGGCGGCTCGTGGAACGCGAGCATCGTCGCCGAGTACGTGACCTGGGGCGACACGACGCTGCAGGCGCAGGGCCTGGGCAGCTACATCGCGCACATGACCGCCATCGGCGACTTTCCGCGCATCGCGCTCGGCATCGGCGTGATGTGCCTGTTCGTCATGGCCATGAACCACTTCGTCTGGCGGCGTCTCTACAGGCTCGCCGAAGACCGCATGCATTTCTGAACCGGAGCCTCCATGGCCGCGACCATCGTCGAACTCAAGGGTGTCGGCAAATCGTTCAAGTCGGCCGACGGCACCGCTCGCTCGGTGCTCGAAGGCGTCGACTTTCGTCTCGCCGAAGGCGAGATCGTCTCACTGCTCGGCCAGTCGGGCTCGGGCAAGTCGACCCTGTTGCGCATCATGGCCGGGCTGGTCGGCGTCGACGCCGGCGAGGTGCGCTATCGAGACCAGCCGCTGTTCGGGCCGGCGCGCGGCATCAGCATGGTGTTCCAGTCGTTCGCCCTGTTCCCCTGGCTCACGGTGCAGCAGAACGTCGAGCTCGGCCTCGAGGCGCGCGGCGTCGCGCCCGCCGAACGCGCGACTCGCGCCGAAGCGGCCATCAACCTGATCGGGCTGACCGGCTTCGAAGGCGCTCTCCCGCGCGAGCTCTCGGGCGGCATGAGGCAACGCGTCGGGATCGCCCGGGCGCTCGTCGTCGAGCCCGAAGTCCTGCTCATGGACGAGGCCTTCTCGGCTCTCGACGTGCTCACCGGCGAACGACTTCGCGAAGACATCCTCGAGCTGTGGAGCACTGGCGCGATGCCGACCAAAGCGATTCTCATCGTCTCGCACAACATCGAGGAAGCGGTTCTGATGGCGGACCGCGTCCTGATCTTCGCGAGCGATCCGGGTCAGGTGCGCTTCCAGCTCGCGATCCAGCTGCCGCGTCCGCGCAATCCTGAAAGCGCAGACGTGCGTCGCCTGATCGACGAGGTCTACGCCCTGATGACCGCGGGCGCCGGGCGGGCCGGCCGGGCCGCCGAGGAGCCGCCCCGCCTCACGCTGGTCGAGCGTTTGCCGCAGGCGGATGTCGGCCGCATGGAAGGTGTGCTCGAACTACTCGGCGGAGACGCCTTCAAGGGCCGCGCCGATCTGCCCCGACTTGCCGAGGAAACGGAGCTCACGGACGACGAGCTGTTGCCCCTTGCCGAGGCGGTGTCGTTGCTGGGATTCGCCCGAATCGCCGAGGGCGACCTGCACATCACGCCGCTCGGCCGGCGCTACGTCGACGGCGAGCGCGCGGTGCGGCAGGAGCTGTTCGGCCAGCAGCTCTTGCTTCGAGTGCCGCTGGCCGCGCACATCCGGGGCAGCCTGGAGCAGGAGTCGACGGGCGAGCTTGCGGAAGATCCGTTCCTGCAGTTGCTGAGCGAATCGCTTCCGGCCGACGAGGCCGAAGCGGTCCTCAAGACGGCCATCGAATGGGGCCGCTATGGATCGGTGTTCGACTACGACTACAACACCGGCCTCATTCGCCTTCCCGAGGCGGAGCCGGCCGACCCTCGAGGTAAATCCTAGGCAGCTCTGTCGGCCGGCATGACGCCGGCAGCTGAGTCAACGGTAGAAGGCCTCGACCTTGCCCTTGAGCTGAAGCATCAGCGGCTGGCCCTTGCGATTCAGCGTCTTGCCCGCGGGGACGCGCACCCAGCCTTCGCTGATGCAGTACTCCTCGACGTCGAAGCGCTCCTTGTCGTTCAGGCGAATGCCGACGGCATGCTGGAACACTTCGGCGACGTGGTGCTTGCTGCGCGGATCGGAGGACAGGTGATCGGGCAGTGGCGGCCGTTCGGTGGCGTCGTTCATGGCCGGCATTCTCGGTGATCGCGAGAGTCGGCACGAGCACCGATCGCTGGCCGCCGCATCACAGGAATCCGATCGACAGCCACGGCACGGCCGCCACCACGATCACGCCGATCAGCAGCGCGACCATATAGCCGACCAGCGGCCGGATTCCCGCATCCGGATTGACCCGGCCGATGGCGCACGCCGCGTAGTAGCCGACGCCGAGCGGCGGCGAGAACAGGCCCAGGCCCATCGACAGCACCACGACCATCGCGTAGTGAACCTCGTTCACGCCGAGCTGGCGCGCGATCGGAAAGAGCAGCGGCCCGAACAGCACGATTGCCGGGATGCCTTCGAGCACCGAGCCGAGGACGGTGAAGGCGAGGATGGACACGGCCAGGAACATCGGCACGCCGCCGGGCAGCGTGCTCATGGTCTCGGCGAGCAGGCGCGAGAAGCCCGACTGCGTCAGGCCCCAGGCCATCGCCGTCGCAGTGCCGATGATGAACAGGATCGCGCCCGAGAGCGCCGCGGTGCTCGCCAGCATCGGGCCGATGCGGCGCCAGTCGATCTGCCGGTAGCCGAGGCCGCCGACCACGAGCGCGTAGACGATGCCGATCGTCGACACCTCGGTGGCCGTGGCGACGCCCTCGACGACGGAGGCGCGGATGACGAAGGGCAGCGCCAGCGCCGGCAGGGCGATCGCGAACAGCCTGACGATGGTGCGCCAGGGCGGGCGCACGACTCCGCTCGTGTCTTCATGGCGGGATCGCCAGCGCACCACGCCGCACAGCACCAGGCCGAGGACGAGCGCCGGCAGCATGCCGCCCGTGAAGAGCGCGGCGATCGAGACGCTGGTGACCGAGCCGATTGTTATGAGAACGATGCTCGGAGGCACGGTCTCGGTCTGCGCGCCGG
>JBDTIO010000494.1:0-5949 GCA_039936375.1 Caldimonas sp.
GCACCGGTTGGCCCAAGGCGGCGCGGTCGCCGAGCAGCAACGAAGGTCGGGCGAGCGTCACGGAGTCGTAGCCGAGCAAGGCGACGGCCGCTTCCATGTCGCCCTTGACCCGGTTGTAGAAGACGCCAGAGGCCGGGTCGGCGCCGAGCGCGGAAACGATGGCGAGGCGGGTCGCTCCGGCGGCGCGTGCGGCTCTCGCGACCGCGACGACGGCGTCGAAATCGACGCTGCGAAACGCCGCTTGCGAGCCGGCGACCCTGATCGTCGTGCCGAGGGCGATGAAGACGTCGTCGACGCTCGGCAGCGGTGTCGGCAGGCTCGCGAAGTCGACGACGTGAAGGTGCAACCGCGGCTCGGCACCGAGATCGACGCTGCGCCTCGCCAGCACCTCGAGCGATGCATGGCCGCGCAGCAGGAGCGGCAGCAGGGCGCGACCGACGAGACCGGTGGCGCCGGCAAGAAGTGCGCGTCGATTTGCGGGCATGTCGCTGCTTCGTCGATTGTCGCCGCGATGGGTCAATCAGCGCTTGGGCGGCAGGCCTCGGCCTGTGGGCCGGCCACTACGCTGGCCGCCCGGCCGCGGCGCGCCGGCGGAGCCTGCCGGCCGCGGCCCCGCCGAGCGGTGGCCGCCGCCGTTGCCGCGATGCGGCGCCGACGAGCGACGCATGCCGCCCCGCGCAGCACCCTCGCCGATGACCATGCGGCCGAGCACGATCGGCTCGGGCCGCTCATGCGCCGGCGGCGCGAAGCCGGGAATGATTTCCTTCGGGATCTCGTTCTTGGTCAGGCGCTCGATGTCGCGCAGGAAGCCGTTTTCGTCGACGCAGACGAGCGAGATCGCCTCGCCCTTGGTGCCGGCGCGGCCGGTCCGGCCGATTCGGTGCACGTAGTCTTCGGGCACGTTCGGCATCTCGAAGTTGACGACGTGCGGAAGCTGGTCAATGTCGATGCCGCGCGCCGCGATGTCGGTGGCCACCAGCACTTGCAGGTCGCCCTTCTTGAAGTCGGCGAGCGCCTTGGTGCGCGCCGTCTGGCTCTTGTTGCCGTGGATCGCCATGGCGCTGATGTCGTGCTTCAGCAGATGCTCGACGAGCCGGTTGGCGCCGTGCTTCATGCGCGTGAAGACGAGCACCTGGTGCAAGTCGTTCTCCTTGACGAGATGGACCAGCAGATCCTTCTTCATCTCGCGGCCGACCGGATGCACCTTCTGCGCGATCAGCTCGGCGGTCTGGTTGCGGCGCGCCACTTCGATCAGCACCGGCGCGTTCAGCAGCCGGTCGGCAATCGACTTGACCTCGTCGCTGAAGGTGGCCGAAAAGAGCAGGCTCTGCTTTTTCTGCGGCAGCACCGCGAGCACCTTCTTGATGTCGTGGATGAAGCCCATGTCGAGCATGCGATCGGCCTCGTCGAGAACGAAGATCTCGACGTGCGAGAGGTCGAGCGTGCGCTGGCCGTGGTGGTCGAGGAGGCGTCCGGGCGTGGCGACCAGGATGTCGACGCCGCGGCGCAGCTTGTCGATCTGCGGCTGCATGCCGACGCCGCCGAACATCACCATGCTGGTGAGCTTGCTGTGCTTGCCGTAGGTGCGCACGCTTTCTTCGACCTGCGCCGCGAGCTCGCGCGTCGGCGTGAGGATCAGGGCGCGAATCGGCAGCTTGCCGCGTGCATCACGCACGGCGGGCTTGGCCATGAGGCGCTGCAGCATCGGCAGCACGAAGCCGGCGGTCTTGCCGGTGCCGGTCTGGGCGCCGCCCATGACATCGCCGCCCGAAAGGACAGCGGGAATGGCCTGTGCCTGGATGGGGGTCGGCGTGGTGTAGCCCACCTCGTGCACAGCACGAAGCAGCGGCTCGGCAAGGCCGAGGGTATCGAAGGACATGGAGTTCTGCCTGAATCATCGGCCTGCTGCTCGCAGTGCGAGCGCCAGTCGAAGGCAGACGGGGAAGGGGAGTCGGAAGCGACTGCGTCGGCGCTGACTGGAAACATGGCGACGCGAGTCGCGATTGTAGGTGAAGGGCTCTCGACGTGCTGGCGTCACGCTCCTTCGCGTCGGTCGAACCGCACGAAGCCGCCTCGTTCAGCGCGTCAGCCTCGCCAGCGCTGCACGTGCTTCGATTAGGCGAGGGCTGTCCGGCACCTGCGCCTTCGCCATCCACCCGACGGCGGCGTCCATCGCTGAATGCGCAGCTTCCGTCTGGCCCTCCGCCTGCAAGGCCTGACCCTCGACAAGGCGGGCTTCGCCGAGCACGGTCTGGTCGTTGCGAAAGGGCGGATCGGCGCCGATCAGCGCCGCCGCCTCGCGAGCCAGACGCAGACCTTCGGCCGGATCCTTCTCGATCGCGAGGCGGCCCAGGCCGACCGTGGCGCTCGCGCGTTGCCACCGGCGTGCCAGCACCGGCGACTTGTTGGCATCGACCGGCGCTGCCGCCAGCACCTGACGATAGGCCTGGCGAGCCAGCTCGCGGTCGGCCTCGCCGACGGCGCCGCGCTAGACCACTTCGGCATAAACGAGGCGCAGGCCGCGCGACAACATCATGTCCCGCCCATAGTTCGCTTCGATGATTGCCAGCGCCTTTGTCGCCGCGTCGACCGCCGCGGCACGACGCCCGGCGAGCGATTCCAATTCGGCCTGCAGTTCGAGGCTGAGGGCGTAGGTGGGATCGTTCGGACGCCCGCTCCAGCGCGCGCTGATGGCGCGCGCGCGTGGCAGCGCTGCCACGACGTCGCCTTCGTCGTCGCCCATCGTCGCAAGCGTGAAGACGACGCGATCGTCCAGGTTGCCGATGGCCGGGCTCGCGTCGTGATGGCCGATGGCCTGCGCTTCGGCGAGGTCGGCGTAGGCTGACCCGCGATCGCCGATCTGGTGGCGCGAGCGACCGAGTTGCGTCAACGCCAGGCCGAGATCGCGGTTGCGTCCGCTGTCGATGACGAGCGAAAAGTGTTGCGAGATCACAAGCTCGTTGGCCGAATCGCCGAAGCGGCCCATGCGCTGGTAGAGCTCGCCGAAGGCATAGTGCGCGCGCCTCAGCGACGACTCGCGCTGCTCGGCCTGCTCGGACAGCATCAGCATCGTCTTCAACCGCTGCTCGGCGTCGTCGAACCGGTCGAAGCTGGTCAACACGATGGCCATCCCTTGCACCACAGCGGGGTAGATCTCGTCGCGGGGGTTCTCGTGCTCGAAGGCGGTTGCCGAGCGCTCGAAGTAGCGCAGCGACGCCTCGCGACGCTGCTCGGCGAAAGCATTCAGGCCGAGTCGCCACAGGGCGGCACCGTAGCTCTCGATGTGCTGCAGGCCTTCGCGGTCCATGATGGCAAGGGACTGCAGCAGCAGCTTGTCGGACTCGTCGAACCTGCCCCGGTCAGGCAGCGTCATGGCGCGCTCCACCAATGCATAGACGTACCGGTCGCTGCTCGGCCCGTAGACCTCCGCCGAAAGCTGCACCGCCTCTTCCTGCATCGCATCCGCCTGCGCTGACATGCCGTTGAGACGATGCAGCTCGCCGAGCGTCGTCAGCAGCTCGAGGCGCACCGGGGCCGCCAGGTCGTGATCGGCGCGCAGGTCGTTGCCGCCCTTTTCGAGCAGCTCGCGCGCCGTCGTGTCGGCACCGTGGCCCATCACTTTCGGGCCGACCTGCGTGGTGTTGAAGACACCGACCAGGAAATCCTTGATCGCGCGCGCGTTGGCCGCTTCGGTGCGAGCCACGCTGGCTTGCCAGAGCGTGGCGACGATGCCGCCGCTGACGGCGAGGCCGACGAGCGCGGCGGCCGTCACTGCCGCCCGGTGGCGGCGCACGAACTTCGCGCTGCGATAGCGCCAGTCGGGGGGCTGCGCGGTCACCGGCTCATGACGCAGATGACGGCCGAGGTCGTCGGCGAGCGCCTGGACCGTCGGATAGCGTTCTCCAGGCGTCTTGCGCATGGCCCGGGCGACGATCTGCGCCAGGTCGCCGCGCAGCGCCTGGCGCAGCCGCGGCGCGGTCGTGTCGCGCGCCGCGGCCGCCTCGGGCGTCGGTTCGATGCTGCCGAGATCGCGCGGCTCGGCCTCGACGATCTCGCGCGCCAGCAGCGCCGGCGCCGAGGCCATGCTGTCGTAGGGCCGGCTGCCCGAGAGCATGACGAAGAGCAGCACGCCGAGTGCGTACACGTCGGTCGCGGTGGTGATGGCGGTGCCGTTGACCTGCTCGGGTGAGGCGTATTCCGGTGTCAGCCCGGCCGAGCCGGCGCGGGTGAGCTCGCTGGCTTCGGCCTGCTCGCCGAGCAGCTTGGCAACGCCGAAGTCGAGCAGCTTTGCGTGGCCGTCTCCGGTGACGAGGATGTTCGCCGGCTTCAGGTCGCGGTGCACGACAAGGTGCGCGTGGGCGTGGCCCACCGCTTCGCACACCTGCAGGAAGAGGCGCAGCCGAGCCCCGACCGTCAGGCGGCGCGCGTCGCACCACTGGTCGAGTCGCTCGCCTTGCACGTATTCGAGCACCAGGTAGCGCGTGCCGTCGGCCATGAGGCCGGCGTCGAGCAGCTGGGCGATGTGCGGATGGGTGAGTCGGGCGAGGAACTCGCCTTCCTGGGCGAAGCGAGCGTCGCCCTGCGCGTCGATGCCGGTGCGATGCAACAGCTTGACGGCAGCGCGACCGCTGTACAGGCCGTCGCCGCGCGTCGCCAGCCACACCTGGCCCATGCCGCCGCGGCCGATCGGTTCGCGCAATTCCCAGGCGCCGAGCCGGGCGCCCGCGGCATGCGGGGGCGATGTCGAAGCAGCGTCCGCAATCGCGCGCTCCGCCGTCGCGGCGCCGAGGAAGTCGGCGGCCTCCGCCGCGCGATCGGACTCGATCATCGCCAGCAGCCGCGCATGCAGCTCGGGCCGGGTCGCTGCCAGCTCGACCAGCAACGCTTGCTGGGCGTCGAGATCGGCCGACAGCCAGCGATCGAAAAGAGGCATCACCTCGCGCCAGGCGCCGCTGCCCGTGGACTCGTTCATTCAGACTCCGTCGGCGCCGGCATTCTCGCCGAGCGGCGACAATGCGCGACAGGCCTCGGGTTCTCCGATGCACTCCCGACTCTCGCAGGACATTCCAATGGCTCAGTACGTCTTCACGATGAATCGCGTGGGCAAGATCGTTCCGCCCAAGCGTCAGATTCTCAAGAACATCTCGCTGTCGTTCTTTCCCGGCGCCAAGATCGGCGTGCTCGGCCTGAACGGCTCGGGCAAGTCGACGCTGCTGAAGATCATGGCCGGCATCGATCAGGACATCGAAGGCGAGGCGACGCCGATGCCCGGCCTGAAGATCGGCTACCTGCCGCAGGAACCGGTGATGGATCCGGAACAGACCGTCCGGCAGGCCGTCGAGGAAGGCATCGGCGGCGCGCTTGCCGCCAAGAAGCGGCTCGATGAGGTCTACGCGGAATACGGCGAGGCCGACGCCGATTTCGACAAGCTCGCCGCCGAGCAGGCCGAGCTCGAGGCGACGATCGCCGCCGCCGGCAGCGAGAACACCGAGATGCAGCTCGAGATCGCCGCCGACGCGTTGCGCCTCGCGCCCTGGGATGCTGTGGTCGGCAAGCTCTCGGGAGGCGAGAAGCGCCGCGTCGCGCTCTGCCGCATGCTGCTCTCCAAGCCCGACATGCTGCTCCTCGACGAGCCGACCAACCACCTCGACGCCGAAAGCGTCGACTGGCTGGAGCAGTTCCTGCAGCGCTTCCCCGGCACCGTGGTCGCGATCACCCACGATCGCTACTTTCTCGACAACGCCGCCGAGTGGATCCTCGAGCTCGACCGCGGCTCGGGCATTCCGTACAAGGGCAACTACAGCCTCTGGCTGGAGCAGAAGGAAGCGCGCCTCGAACAGGAACAGAAGACCGAGGACGCGCGCACCAAGGCGATGAAGAAGGAGCTCGAGTGGGTACGCCAGAACCCGAAGGGGCGCCAGGCCAAGAGCAAGGCGCGGCTGGCACGGT
>JBDTIO010000495.1:0-7378 GCA_039936375.1 Caldimonas sp.
CTTCTCCGGCACACCGTGCAGGTCGAAGGCTCGTTCGAAGAAAGCGCGGGCCGCAGCGTGATCTCGCTTGGCGCGCAGCAAGAAATCGATCGCGTCGCCGCTCTTGTCGACCGCTCGGTACAGGTACTTCCACTGACCGCCGACACTGACGTAGGTTTCGTCCATTCGCCAGCTCTTGCCGACCGGCAGCTTGCGCCGACGACAGACCGCCGCGAGCACTGGCAGGATTTTCATCGCCCAGCGATGGGCCAAGACCGGACAGTCCCTGCTCGCTCGCGATTTGCTCCGAACCAGTCACTCGTCACCCGACTCACACTATTTGAATGGTCTCTACCTTGACTCAATTGCTGGGAGTACGATCGTGTTGAACTGATGGCTAGTCTGGGCGTTTCATAGTGGTTTTGTATGGTTTTAGGGCTGCACCGCTCGACACTCCGCCACGCTCCACAAAAGGGCCGAATGGAGAAATAGCGCTCGAAATCCGAATCTGTCGTTATCTAGCGTTGGATTCGTATGCTGCCAGACCTTGAATCAATCGTGCACATAGGCCCTCGAGAGCAATGGGGAACATGCTACGTTTGCAAAAAGACATTTCCTCGAGATCAAATGATCGGACGAAGGTCCCACCTATATTGTCGGCGGTGCTTTTGGATCGATACGGCTAAGCTCGTTGTCACAGCCATCATCGTGTTCTCCGCCCTTTTGGCCTGTCTGTCCTACGCTGTCAAACATCAGGGCTGACAAAGCAGCGGTCGGGAATAGCCTTTCGCGTCAGGCGTGGCTTCCGGCCAACTGGAGACATTCAGCGGCTCTGTCGCAATAGGGCGATGAGGTCAAGCATGGCCCTATTGCGACAGAGCCGCTCACCTCGCTCAACCCTACCACCGCGGGCCTATCGCGACAGAACCAACATTCGATGTCTGGTCTTCCGCGTCAATCGCGTCTTCGAGACTGATTGGAAAATCCCGCATCAAAAAAGGTTATTCAACCCGCTCGAAAGTAGTTGTGACGACCATTTCAGCCCCATCCACAGTTGCCTTGAATGGCGCCGATACCATGGTCAACGTCTTGCCAGAAACTTCGTATTTGTCGATGTTGAATTTCGTGCCAACCCAACCCTCGTTCCATGCGCCTGCTACGCTGTCGACGATCTTGCCTCCCTCAACCTTGTAAGTCCCGTTGTAAGCGTACATGGTTTTGAACAAGGCAATACGCTCGGCATCGGTTGGCTCGGCTGCCGCCGGCTTTGGACGCTGATCCTTGAACCCGGTCCAGATGAAATGACCGCCTTTGGTATAGATAAGATAGCCGCCGGGATGCTCTCCAAACAACTTACTGTCCTTGCCCGTCGCTATTTCATGCCGCGTCCAAGAAGTCATTTTCCAGACACCAGGTAGTTTTGCCGAATCATCGGCAAACGCCGGAGTAGCAAGAGCCACGACGACTGAGGCAACAAGCAATGTGCGCATAGGTTCATCCTCCCCGTGTTAGTTTCAACGCCCGAGCTTCCGCGTGCGGACGTTGCCCCAGGTACGCCTCGGTTTCGCAATCCATGACAGGAGCCTCATCCATCTTCATCGGAGGCCCGTAACCCCAGCGACGGCATTCGAGGATGCGGCCGAGCACGAAGGTCTTTCGCCGCGCATGATCCCGAAGATCGCTCCCGCGATGAGACCGCCGCTGCGCCCGTCGGCATATGGCCGCGCGTTGCATGAAATCGAGCCATGGGGTGTCTCCCCCTCCGTTTGTTGATCGTGCAGGGACGTTGCCATGGCCTGCGGCCAGACGCCTGAAACCCAGGTGAAAATCGGACGAAATTTCGCTGAAATCACCGGGTGGGGTGTGCGGATTTCTGCTTGGATGGCGGCCTTGGACAACCGGTGCTGCCGGGGGAACATCATGGACAAAGCGCCCACTGTGGCGGTCTATCGCTTTGAGGGCTTCGTTCTGGACATCGGACGTGGGTCGCTGCTCACCGCGGCCGGCGAGGAACTTCCGCTACGGCGCCAATCCTTCGAAATGCTGCGTCTTTTCGCGGAAAACGCCGGACGGTTGCTCGACCGCGATACGATCAATCGGGCGATCTGGTCTGATGTCGCGGTCACGGACGACAGCATGACGCAGTGTGTCCGTGACATTCGCCGCGCCATCGGGGACGATGCGCAACGGATTCTCAAGACTGTGCCCAGGCGTGGCTACCTGTTGTCGGCCGATGTCGTCGTCGCTCGCGATCCACCGTCTGGCTCGGCAGCGCCAGTACTGGCGCTGCCGGACAAACCGTCGCTCGTGGTATTGCCATTCCAGAACATGAGCGACGATCCCGATCAGGTCTATTTCGCCGATGGCCTGGTCGAGGACATCACCACGGCGCTTTCGTGCATCCGTTCGCTGTTCGTGATCGCGCGCAATTCGGCGTTCGCCTACAGGGACCGAGCGGTGGATGTCCGCCAGGTCGGCCGCGACCTCGGCGTCCGCTACGCGCTGGAAGGCAGCGTGCGCCGCGCCGGCAATCGGCTGCGTGTCACCACGCAATTGATCGACACGACCTCCGGCGTCCATGTTTGGGCCGAGCGCTACGATCGCGATCTCAGCGATATCTTCGCAGTGCAGGACGAGATCGCGACGAGTGTCGCCGGTGTCGTCGAGCCAGCATTGGCCGATGCCGAGCAGCAGCGGGTCTTGCGCAAGCCACCGGAACGGCTGGATGCGTGGGGGGCCTACCAGCGAGGACTGTGGCACTTCTACAACCACGGATCGGACGAAAACGAGACCGCGCGGACTTTTTTTCACCGAGCCATCGCGCTCGATCCGAAATTCGCGCCCGGACATTACGGCTATGCACTGGCCCTGCAATGGGAGATTTGGCACTATTCGACGCGTCCCTTCTCGGAGGTGCAAGCAATCCCGCTCGAAGAAGCGCTGATCGCCGTCTCGCTCGACGACAAAGACGCCATGGGACACGCCGTTCTGGCGCATATAAGGATGTGGGGCAGCGACTGGGAGGCCGCGATCGCCGAAGCCCGTAAAGCAGTCGCGCTCAATCCGAACGGGTCGTTCGGGATCGGCATGCTCGGGTGCGTCCTGGGGTTCGGAGGGTATCGCGAGGAAGCGCTGGATCGGTTGCGACAGGCGATGCGCCTGAGCCCGCAGGATCCGTTGACCTCGCTCTGGATCCTCTGGATCGGGCTCATCCAGTTTTTCGCACGACAATTCACCGCCGCCGTGGAGAGCCTGCGCCAAGTTGGTCGTCTACGACCGTATTACAACAACTTCCACGCGGTGATGGCGTCGGCCTTGGCTTTTCTGGGGCATCTGGACGAAGCACGCGACGTACTGCTGCGCGCGCCGCCGCTGGATCCTCGTTATCCGCAGGCACCCTGGATGCGGCCTAAAGATATCGCGCTCCGCATGGAGGGTATCCGTCTCGCGGCCGGCGATTCTTAGGGGTAGAGCGGCTCTGTTCCCCCGGTCACCGCGAGAGTTGGTCGGCCGCTAACGCGGCGAAGCTGCGACGCCTGTTCGCCGAAGGCGATTTCACTGCCACCGAAAAGTTCGCGCTGATCATCGCCCTGGCCGACCTTGCAGTCGAGATCGGAGCGACGACGGCGAACCGCTCCATGACCAGAACCGGAGAATTCGTCACCGCAGGCGGTCGTCGAGCAGCGGCAGGTGTACTTTGGAAGTGGTCCTTCCCGAGTTGGGTCTGGCGACTCCCGAGTGACCGGAAATGGCCGGCTGTGTGAGTACGAGGCTACGTCAGGAAGCTGACATTCAATGCTTGGGTCTTGCCGACCAAAAGGGGGCTTCAGTCATCGGCGGATTTTGGCGCGGATGGCCGTGGCAATGGCCGAAGCCGACGCCAGCGCCTTGATGAACGGGTTTGTGGCAAATTGGCATGTGGCAGTGCAGGCCGGTCAACTTCAGGCCCTGCGTTCAGCCGCCCACGCATCAGAGGCACCGAGATAATTGACACCCTTACAGCCCTGAAGAGACCCGCAATTCTCGCTGCGCCGGGGTGGCCTGAGCGAAGGCGGCGCCCGCCGTGAGTTGGCCGGCACTCAGCCTGCCCTGGTGGGCGATGCTGCGGCGGTGGTGGCCGCTGCGCTGGCGGCAGCCAACACGGCGCTGGACGGTGGGCTCTGTCGTGCCGCGGCAGCGAGCCCGCTCACCAAGGTCTTTGCTGACCACCGGCCTATTTCCCAGCGCATGACTGCCAGGGGCACTAACAGCATCAGAGTCGCCCATGAGTGCCGCAACTCGCCCAGCATCTGCCCGAAGAGGACCTCGCTGCCGATGCGTTTCAACCCGTCGACCAGGCCCGAGCTCTGGCTCCAGGCGTCGACACTCGATTGCCACCACACCACGGCCCGCCATGTCGGGAAGAAGGCGACATACCACGCTAGGCCTGCGCTCACGAGCACCACCATGACCACCGCAATCTTGGTGAACCAGGTCATCAGATCGCGCCGGCGTGCAGCGCGGTTCAGCACCGGCTGCGCGAGATCCTCGGCCACACCCTGACCCATCAGCCGCAAAAAGTCCAAGGCGATTGGCGCGACAAACTGTTCGATGTTCTTCCAGTAGCTGTTGTGGTCGAGCAGGGGGAAGCGGGTATTGAAAATCTCTCGGTCTTCGGGCGGCTTGTGTCCCAGACTGAGCATCTCTTCGCGAGAACTCTCGAACAACGGCCCGGCCGGCACCGGGTCGTCCGAAGCGTAGAGGTTGCACCAGCCGCCCAAGGTGGAGGCGCGCAACAAGGGGTCGATGAAGGGATCTGGCCCGAGCGCGACATATAGCGCCAGGGCTTCGAGCAGGTAGAGCGCCAATGCAAAGTCCTGCCAGGACAGACGCGTCACCCAGGACCAGGCGCGCACGCGCCAACCCAGGTCAAGGCCCGGGACCAGGTCTACCAGGAAAACCAGCCCCGCGAGGATCGTCGAGAACAGCACCGCGCGGGCCAGCCACACTATGAGCACCGAATCCCGTCTGTCCAGACTGCGCGGGTGCAGCGTGGCCAATGGCGCGATGCCGGCCCCGAAGGTGTACCAGCGCGCCAAGTCATTGCGCCGGCTTTCGAGCAGTACGCGGCGCATCACTTCCGCGCCCTGCGAATGCGAGAGGATGGCCACGCGCCGACAATGAGAGCTCAACCAGTTCAGGCGCTTCTGCACGACGGAGACGATGGCCGAGCGTCGGACCGGGCTCGTCTGCAGCGCGTAGCTCTGACCCGCGGTGCCCAGCAGGACGGCCGTGACCGCGCGGGCGAACGAACGCACCCAAGGTATCGGGAAAATGATGCCGACGAATCCGATCACGCCGACAGCCAACTGCAGCAACAGCGCGAAGGACAAGACCAGGATCGGCACGAACGGCAGTCGGAGGAGCCAGGCCAGCAACGAGATGACCAGCTGCAGGCGGTCGAAGAACCCTGTGGTCGTTGGCCACGAACGCCACAGCCTCACCAGGCGCCTCCTAGTCGTGCTTTGGAGGTTGACCCACGACATCACCGGAATGGCGGTCGTCAGCCAAACGAAGAGTTCATTGAAGGTGGGCGGGAAGGCTTCGCGCGTCCAGTAGGCTTCGGCGAGCAACACATGCGACTCGCGCAGCCTAGCCGAGCTGTCGACGCTAGACACGCGCATCAGCGTCGCGCTGGGTATCTCGCTGTTGGCATCGCCGAACAGGGTTTGCTCGGGGCGCACGGCCGCCGCACAGGGCGTGGCGGGACCACTGGCCAGCGCGTCTTGGCTGGCCAAGTTCGCGCTGCCGCGATGCGGGCGCGCAAAGTCGCCCACGGCCTGGCTGATGCCATCCAGCGGCGACCTGTTGTGCAGCGGCCCGCGTTGCACGGCCTGTTCCAGACGGCCCCGTTCGGCCTGACCAATGGCGCGGCGGGCGTCTTCAGTCACCGCCCGGGACAGGTCGCGCCAGAACTTGACGATCGGCTCGGCCCACAGCACCAGGGTCTCCCGCGGTGCGTGGTCGCCGATGCCGTGGACGAACAGCACGCCCAAGTCGAAGAGACGCTGCTGGACGACCTTGGTCCACACCAGAGCTTCCCTGGCATGGTTCGGCAACGGCACGCGCATCGCGCCTTGCCTGGTCTTGCCCTCCTTCTCGTCCTCGTAGTCGCGCATCTCGACGGCTGTCCGCCACGCCAGTACGGGCAGCGTCGAAGGGCCTCCCTCGGGTTCGCCCGTGACCAGCCGATTCCAGCGCGAATGCACTTGGGGGTGGTCTGAGAAATCGAAGCGTGCCAGTCGAAACTGGCGCGATGGCGGCTCGGGCACCAAGCCGAAAGGGTTGGCGTCCGGCTGCCGGTCGGCGTCGAGTGTATGCAGCTCGTTCCACTCGATCACCTGGGCCAGTTCGTATTCGTTGGGCCTGCTGTTGACCCAGAACTCCCGCGGCTCGCCCGAGTCCATGGCCACCCACAGGTCTTGCGCAGTCTCCTGCGGCGCCGGCCCAGGCTCAAGTACCGGCGCCGAAACGATGACCAGCAGCACCTGCGCTTCCCGCCCGGCGCCGCGAGACAGGATCTTGTGGATGCGGATGTCGCTCTTGGACGTATCAGGCGCTGCCCGCGTGGCAACGGGTTTGTCGGGCAAGGCGTTCGATGCGTCGCTCAATTCGCGGGCCTCTGGTGTTGGCGGGTACGGTTCAATGTATCGGCGAGCACCCCACTTGTCCAACCGCGCCGCGTCAGATCGGTGCACCAGCAGCCGACCGTCACATCATCTACCCGTGGGTGCCTGCCACTGTGGTGCCCGTGCTGGTGGCCAGTTTGCCGTTGCTTCCGGTGCAGCGTTAACGAGACGAGCTCCCAGGAAGTTGCCCGTCGCCGCCGTCGGCTGATGGCCGGCAAGAGCCCTTGAAATCATTCCCCGATAGCTTTCATTGGGCGCCCTCGACGCGAGCAGTGTGGGGGGTCGGATCGGAATGGGTGGCGGGTTTGAATCGGAATCGGTGGCGGGATTGAACTGAATAAGCGGCGCTTTCAATCGGAATACGCAGTTGCAACATGCGCCCAGAATGAATCGGAATTCGTCAAGCGATACGCCAAGCAAGGGCTCGCTATTCGGGTCGCGGCAAGCCGAACCTCCGACGCAAGGCTCTAGTGCAAATAGGAACGGAAGCGAGGAAGGAAGCAACTTTGGTCGGCTGATCAGGCCGAAAGGACAGCCTTCCAAACAGCAGGCGCCGTGGCCTCTTTGAAGCGCGCCGCGAGGCTGAACTGTCCCTTGCGGATTCGGTGCATGAGTTCGATGCCGGCGATGGATGTTCGGTGGTCCTGCTCGATCAGGTTGTTCAAGTACTTCGACGAACGCAACGTCGTGTCCTCGGGCAGCACGCCGTCAGCCTTCATCTCGCGCACCGC
>JBDTIO010000496.1:0-8904 GCA_039936375.1 Caldimonas sp.
GCGACACCATGAACCGGGGCGGCAGCGGTGACCGGCTGGTCCAGGTCTTCAGCGACGATCATGAGCACAGCTATCTGGCCGACGCCGAATACGTATCCGTGATGGGCGCGCTGCTCGACTGGGTGGACCACGGCGCCAAGCCGTCGCCGCAGAGCGTGGCGTCGAGATGCGCCGGCGTCGACAAGGCGTTCGATCCGGCGACGGGCTGCCGCTTTCTCCCCGCCTTTATGCCGGCACCGCTCGCTTCACGCGTGCCTGCGCGCTGAGCTTTCGGTCCGGCGCGTCGCACGAAGACAGCTCGATGGAGCACAGCTTTCTCTCTGCGTTCATCGTGCTTCTGCTCGTCCTCGATCCATTCGGCAGCCTGCCGATCTTCATCCCGGTGATGCGCACCGTGCCCGCCGCGCGGCGGCGGCTCGTCGCGCTGCGCGAAGTGGCGATCGCCTTCGCCGTGCTCTGTCTCTTCATGTTCTTCGGCGAAGGCTTTCTCCGCGTCATGCATCTCTCGGAGCGCTCGCTAGAGGTGGCCGGCGGCGTCATCCTCCTGATGGTCGCGATCCGCATGATCTTCGGCCAGGGCGGCGGCGTCTACGGCGTTCCGGAGGGCAAGGAGCCCTTCATCTTTCCGCTCGCGGTGCCGTTGCTTGCGGGGCCGTCGGCGATGGCGACGGTGCTGCTTCTGGCCTCGCAGCAGCCCGATCGCGTCGTCGAATGGGTTGGCGCGCTCGCCTGCGCCATGGCGGTATCCGGGCTCGTGCTCGTCGGCTGCGCGCGGATCCGGCGCTGGCTCGGCGATTCGGTCGTGTCGGCGCTGGAAAAGCTGATGGGTCTGGTGCTGACGGCGATCGCCGTCGAGATGATTCTCGCCGGCCTGAAGCGCTATTTCATGGGCACCTGAGCGGCGTCACTCGAGTCGCATCTCGACGACGCCGAGGCCGGCGAATTCGGCTCGATAGCGCCCCGGCCCCGGCAGACCCGGTGCACCGGTGCAACTCCCGGTCGTGACGATGTCGCCGGCGCGAAGACCTCGTCCGGGCGGTTGCGCGTTGGCGAGCAGGACGACGGCGCCGAACGGATCGCCGCCCAGGATGGCTCGGCCGTTGCCTCGCGCCACGTCGCTGCGTCTGCCGTCGTCTCCCGATGTCACGACGATGTCGAGCTTCGCGAAATCGAGGTCTTGCCACGCCTCGCTCCGCGGCCCGGCGATGAAGGCGCCGTTGTTGAAGCCGTCGGCAAGCTCGGCGAGAGCGCCGCTGCCACGCGGCAGGCGCGGGTCGACGAGCTCGATCGCGATGCGCAGTGCCACGGTCGCCTCTGCAACCTCGTCGCGCGTAAAGGTGGCATCGGCGCGCGCCGGCAGGTCGCGGCCGAGCTCGAAGGCGAACTCGCATTCGATGAGCGGCGCGATGAAGTCGGCGAAGCGGAACGATGCCGGGCCAGTGCGCGAATCGCGCAGCAGCGATGTCGGGATCGGCCCGGCCACCGGCGACGCCAGGCCCATCGTTCGCTGCTGCTCCGCGGTGATCGCGCCCACCTTCCAGGCACCGATCGGACCGAACGCCTCGAGCACCGCGGCCTGTAGCCGGTAGGCCTCGTGCAGGTCTGCGGGCCGCCGGGCGATCGGCCATTCCGAAAGGGCACGAGCCCGGCGGCGAGCATCGACGAGGGCGCTGCGCGCCGCTTCGAAATCCTGGTCGTTCATCACGAGATTGTCCGTCGTGGCCACCCTGCTGCAGAACCTCGGGCGCGCCGGGCTCGAGCAGCCTTGATTGAAGCGCTACTTCAATCGATAGCCGCAGACGCCGCAGAAGAGGTCGTCGCCCGTGACCGCCGACAGGCACTGCGGGCAAGTGGTCGTCGGCGCGGGCGGAGGCGCTGCCGCTATGGGTGGCTGGGGCGGTGGCGGCACGTAGATGGGTGGCGCCGCATAAGGAGGCGGTGCGGGGGGATGCCCGGGCGGCGATGCAACGGCATCGTCGAAGGGCAAAGCGATGTCTGGATTCGTCAGATCGTGGGGCGACGGCGCCAGGAAATCGTGCGGCGGCGAGTACGCGGGCGGGGGGTTGTGAACCGGCGCGGGGTTGAACGGCGGCGCTGCGAACGCTGGTGCCGGGTTATAGGCCGGAGGCGGGTTGTATGGCGGTGCCGAAGGCGGCGTGTAAGCCGGCGGGACGGCAGATGCTGGCGGTGCGGCGGGACTCGGCGATGGCGCGGTCGGGTACGCCGCAACAGCGGCGCCGGTCGCGGCCGCTGAAGCCGCGGCGGCACCGTCACGGCTGGCGGCATGCCTCGCTTTTTCTCCGAACTCGGTGGTACGCCGGCGCGCTTCGTCGATCTTTTGGCGCAGCGCTGCCTCGGAGGCGGTCAGGTCCAGGCCCTCGGTCACGCGCAGATAGACGAGGCACAGGCCGAGCAGATAGACCTGCCCGACCAGCGAAGCCGCAATGGCCCAAAGGACGAGGCTACCGATTGCGCCGGCGATCATCTGGCCGCCCCCGCCATAGCCTTGCATGGCCCCCATCAGCGACCCCATCCCGCCCATGCCGAAGCCGAGGATCGAGGCCGACATGCCGAGGGTCGGCATCAGCCCGGCAAAGAGGACGCCGAAGACGACCAGGCCGACGGCGAGGGCGAGAAACCACACGAAGACGAGCAGCAGCAACGCTTCTATCAGCCGGCTGCGGGCGATGGCCAGCGTCTGCGCCAGCGCTCGCGTGATGCTCGCACCCTGCCAGATTGCCGGCAGCGACAGCACCATGCAGAGGAAGAGGCCGCAGACCGTGAGACCGGCAATGACGACCGAGATCGGAAATACCACCGTGAGGAGCAGCGGCCCGAGCACCGGGATCTTGCAGATGAAAAAGGCGATGGCCAGAACGATGAAGACGACGATCTCGACGGCAACGAGGGCCAGCCCGAGGACGATCAGCTTCGGGATGCACATGAGCCCGTAGACGAGTGCGTCTGCGGTGCTGCGCGGCGAAATGCCGCGGGCGCGATCCATGTGCAGCACGCCGGCCGCATTGACGCCGGTGCCGACGGCGACCAGGTAGACGATGAGCGCTAGGGCGGTAGCGATGAAGCCGAGGGTTCCGCTCATCGCCACGAGAAGGCCGGCGACGAGCACGCCGAGCACCGTGCAGCCGATGAGCGCGATCAGGGCACGGCGGTTGCGCAAGCCGTTGATCGCCTGGAAAAGGCTGGAGAACGCGTTGGCCGACATGCCGGCCGGCAGGGCGTCTTGTGCCAGATCGTTGGCCATGGTCTCTCCTCTGGAATCTTGTGATGGCTCGCCCAGGCCGGATCGAGCCCGGCCTGAGCCGCTCGTGTTTCTAGTTCTGCAAGTTGCGGCGACGGTCGTCGGCTTCCTTGATTCGCTTGCAGAGTGACTCGCCGCCGTGCTCGGCGGCGCCGCATTCGCGCGATTGACAGATCGATTCGGCCAGGAAGCCTCGCCCGGCACAGATCTCGCGCACGCCACGCGGCTTTGCCGGCGCCGCTTGCGCGGGTGCCGTCGGCGGCTGTGCCGTGGCCTGGCGGGCGCGTTGCGCATCCTCGGCGCGGCGGCGCGCGGCATCCTGGTCGGCTCGAGCCGCAGCCGCCTGCTGATCGGCCTGTGCCCGGGCGTCGCGATCGGCCTTGTCCTTGGCCGCCTTCTCTCGCCGCTTTTGTGCGGCGATGCGCTTCGCCTCGTCGTCGCTCCGTGCGGCGTGCGCCGGTTCGGTGACTTGCGCCGCCGGTTCTTGCACTTCCGTCGCCGGCGGTGGCGCAACGACCTCGGGCGCCGACGCGGGCGCCACGGCAGCGGCAGCAGCGGAGTCGGCGACGGCCGGCGGAAGGACTGGTGCAGGAACCGGCGCAACTGCGGGCTCGACCAGTGGCGGCGCCGAAGCGGCCGGCGCTGCACCGGTACCCTTCGACGACGAACTCATGAACCACCACCCGCCTGCTCCGGCAGCAACCAGCACGAGCACCAGCAGCCCGACCAGCAGGCCGGTACGGCCGGACCGCGCCGCCGGCCCGACTTGCGCCTGGCTGGCGAACGGCACGGGTTGCGGTTCGCCTTCGTCATCTTCTTCGCGCCGCCGCGCCGCGGCAATGGCGGCCGCCGGATCCGGCACATCGGGTACGGGCAGCGGATCGTCGTAGGCCGGCGGATAGTTCGTCGATGCCACCGGCGGATAGCCGGCCGGGTAGTTCGACACCGCCGGTGGCGCCGGGTACGGCGCCACCGGCGCGAATGATGGATAGCTGATCGGCGGCGGGCTCGTGCTCTGGTAGGGATCGGGCGGCGCGCCTACCCGGGAGCGCGGCACGATCACCGTGCCGAGCAGGCTGACGCCGCAGTTGGCGCAATAGCGGACCCCGGGCTTGTTCTGGAAGCTGCATTCATCGCAGGTGATGCCGGCGGCCAGTTGCGCGTCTTCGGCGCCGGGCGCGGCAAGAGGTGGGAAGGCCGTGCCGCAGGAGCGGCAAAACTGAGCCTCGTCCCTGTTTTCGGTGCCGCACACGGAGCACAGCTTCGTCATTTCATCGGCCTCCGACACCTGCCTGGGTGGCTCGAACGACGATACCTCGGTTTGTAAGCCGGGGCAATTCGACATCGCCCGGCCAACGACAATGCGCCAACTCTGCCGCGCCGATCGGAGATCCACCGTGCTCTACGCGTCCCTGAAGGCCCTTCATCTGCTCAGCATCATTGTCTGGATCGGCGGCATGTTCTTCATGCATGTGTGCCTGCGCCCGGCCGCCGCCGAGGTGCTGGAGCCGCCGGCGCGGATCCGGCTCATGCATGCGGCGATGCGCCGCTTCTTCGACGTCGTGACGGTTGCGATCCTCGTCGCCGCGCTGAGCGGCGGAGCGATGGTCGGCATCGCCTCTCGCGAAGCCCGCCGATCGGGTTTGACCTTCAACATGCCGCTCGACTGGTACGTGATGATCGCGCTCTTCATCGTCATGCTGCTCGTTTTCACGCACATCCGCCTCGCGCTGTTCCGTCGCCTCGAGGCTGCGCTGGCCGTCGAGGCGTGGCCGGATGCCGCCCGGGCGATCACCTCGATCCGCCTCGAGGTCGTGATCAACCTCGTGATCGGCGTCTTCATCGTCGTGATCGTGCGCCTCGGCGGCACCGCCTAGCGTCGCGCCGCAAGCGCGCCGTCTATCGCGCGGAGCGCCGACGCCAGGCGCAAGCCTTCGCTTCCCGACACCATGGCGAAAGCTACACCGGCGCGGCCGAGCGCCGCACGAATGAGTGCGTCGATCGGCTCGCGCACGTGCTCGCCGTCGCGCTGCAGGCCGTCGGCACGCCACGGCAGGTCGAGCGCCGTCAAGAGAGTCAGATCGATGCGGCGCTGCGCTGCCTCGGCGCTGGCGTAGAGGCTGCGATCGGCGAAGACGAAGTCGCTGTAGATGGCGATCATCAGCGCCGTCGTATCGGCGACGACGACGTCGGCAGCGACGGCGGCGGCGTCGATCCGGCGCACCTGTTCGACGGCGATGCCGGCTTGTTCATCGGGGCGAGGCGTACGCGCATGCTCGATGCAGAACTCGCGCAGCGCTTCGTCGACACGGGCGACTCGCCGCCCGCGTGCTGCCATCGCGGCGACGATCTCGCTGGCCAGCGTCGTCTTGCCGGTGCTTTCGGCGCCGAGCAAGCCGATGACGAACGGAGGGCTCACGACGGCGCGATCTGCAGGCGTTGCCAGGCGCGCCAGCCCATCGCCGACATGACGACGAAGATCGCGTAGAGCAGGACCGTGAGCCAGAGGCCCTTGTAGGCGAACAGCGCGACACCGACGATGTTGACGACCAGCCAGGTCGGCCAGTTCTCGATGTATTTGCGGCCGAGCAACCACTGGCCGATGACGCTCGTTGCGGTCGGAAAGGCGTCCCACCAGGGCACGTCGGTGTCGGTGAAGCGGCGCAGGAAGAGGCCCGTCGCCGGCCAGGCGAGCGCCAGCACGCCCAGGGCGATCCAGCGACCGCGCCGGCCGAGGCGGTGGACGCGCAGCGAATGACCGGCTTCGTCGGTGCCGCGCAGCCATTGCCACCAGCCCCAGAACGCGACGAGCGCGAAGAAGATCTGCAGGCTGGCGTCGCCGTAGAGGCGGCTTCTCCAGAAGAGCAGGAAATAGAGCAGTGAGCTGACGATGGCGAGCGGCCAGCCGAGCGGATCGACACGCATGTTGCAGACGACCATGACGATCGCCAGCACGAAGGCGAGGATCTCGAGCCAGGTGACGGCACTGCCCCAGAGGACGAACGCGCTCGCGAACAGCGGCGCCGCCGCGGCGAGCAACGCGTTCAACGCCGTGGCGTGGAGAGCTGGACGAAGATCTCGTCGGGCTTGATCATGCCGAGCTCGGAGCGCGCCTTTTCCTCGACCATCTCCAGGCCTTCCTTGAGGTCGTTGACCTCGGCCGCCAGCTGGGTGTTGCGGTTGCGCGCGATGTCATTGACGGCCTCTTGCGCCGCCAGCTTCGAGCGCAGCTCCAGCATGCGCGGCACGCCGCCCTTGCCGAACCAGAGCTCGGCATGGACCAGCGCCAGCAGCACGACCAGAGCCAGCGTGACGAACCTCATTGCGACGCTCCGCTGTCCTCAGGCCAGCTGATGAAAGGCGGAGCGGCCCGGATACGCGGCGACGTCGCCCAGGTCTTCCTCGATACGCAGCAGCTGGTTGTACTTGGCCATGCGGTCGGAGCGGGAAAGGGACCCGGTCTTGATCTGGCCGGCGTTGGTGCCGACGGCGATGTCGGCGATCGTCGCGTCTTCGGTCTCGCCCGAGCGATGGCTGATCACCGAAGTCCAGCCGGCCCGCTTGGCCATCTCGATCGCCGCGAAGGTTTCGGTCAGCGTGCCGATCTGGTTGATCTTGATCAGGATCGAATTGGCGACCTTCTTCTGGATCCCTTCCTTCAGGATCTTCGGGTTGGTGACGAAGATGTCGTCGCCGACGAGCTGTACGCGCGCGCCGAGCCGGTCGTTGAGCGCCTTCCAGCCGTCCCAGTCGCCTTCGGCCATGCCGTCTTCGATCGAGATGATCGGGTACTTGTCGACCCAGCTCGCCAGCGTGTCTATCCATTCGCCGGCGGCCAGCGTGAGGCCTTCGCCTTCGAGCCGGTACTGGCCTTCCTTGTAGAACTCGCTGGCGGCGCAGTCGAGGCCGATCGCGATCTGCGAGCCGGCCTGGTAGCCCGCCTTCTCGATCGCCTCGAGGATCATCTGGATGGCGGCTTCATGGCTGGCGACGCTCGGCGCGAAGCCGCCTTCGTCGCCCACCGCCGTGCTCATGCCGCGCCCGTCGATGATCTTCTTCAGCGCGTGAAAGACCTCCGAGCCGTAGCGCATGGCTTCGCGAAACGAGGGCGCCCCGACCGGGATGATCATGAACTCCTGTAGGTCGAGGTTGTTGTTGGCGTGGGCACCGCCGTTGACCACGTTCATCATCGGCACCGGCATCAGCATCGCGCCCGAGCCGCCGAAGTAGCGGTAGAGCGGCAGGCCCGACTCTTCGGCGGCGGCGCGCGCCACGGCCATGCTGACTGCGAGCGTGGCGTTGGCGCCGAGCCGGCTCTTGTTGTCGGTGCCGTCGAGGTCGATCAGCGTGCGGTCCAGGAAGGCCTGTTCGCTCGAATCGAGGCCGAGCACCGCTTCGCTGATTTCGGTGTTGACGTGCTCCACCGCTTTCAACACGCCCTTGCCGCCGTAGCGGGCGGTATCGCCGTCGCGCAGCTCGATCGCCTCGCGCGAGCCAGTCGACGCACCCGATGGCACGGCGGCGCGACCCATGGTGCCCGATTCGAGCAGCACGTCGCACTCGACGGTCGGGTTGCCGCGGCTGTCGAGAATTTCCCGGCCGACGATGTCGACGATGGCGCTCATGCTTTTCCTTGAAAAATTCGGATCAGGTTCCCTGCACGACGATCATGCGCATCGTCGCGGCGCCCTGGCGCGACCGGCGCGCCTCGGCGTATTCGGGTGAATCGTTGAAGGCATGGGCTGCCGCGAGATCGGCGAACTTCAGGACAACGAGGCGATCGGGCAGCCAGTCGCCCTCGAGCACCTCGACGGCGCCGCCGCGCACGCAGGGCTCGGCCCCGTGCACCGCCATCGCATGCGACGACAGCTTCTTGTAGATCTCGTACTGCACTGCGTCGGTGACCGTGACGTTGGCGATGATGTAGGCGCTCATGGTCGGTCGGCGCCGTGCCGTTTCCAAGCCGGCTGAACGCCCCCTCCGGGGGCGGCGAACGGAGTGAGCGTGGGGGCAAACATGTCAGGCGTCGAAGTCGTCTTCGGCGAAAGGCCGCGACTTGGCGACGCGATCGAGCGCAACGAGCTGTTCGAGCAGCGTCTTCATGTGCTTGAGCGGCACGGCGTTCGGTCCGTCCGACAGCGCGTTGTTCGGGTCGGGATGCGTCTCCATGAAGACGCCGGCAACGCCGACCGCGACAGCGGCGCGCGCCAGCACCGGAACGAACTCGCGCTGCCCGCCCGACGAGGTTGCCTGGCCGCCGGGCAACTGCACCGAATGCGTTGCGTCGAAGACGACGGGCGCCTTCGTCTCGCGCATGATCGCCAGGCTGCGCATGTCGGAGACGAGGTTGTTGTAGCCGAAGCTCGCGCCGCGCTCGCAGGCCATGAAGCGGTCTTGGGAGAGGCCCTTTTCTCGCGCCGCGGCCCGGGCCTTGTCGAGCACGTTGATCATGTCGTGCGGGGCGAGGAACTGACCCTTCTTGATGTTCACGGGCTTGCCGCTCTGCGCGACGGCACGAATGAAATCGGTCTGCCGACAGAGGAACGCCGGCGTCTGCAGGACGTCGACGACCGCGCTGACCGCTTCGATCTCGTCTTCGCGATGCACGTCGGTGAGCACCGGCACGCCGAGCTCGCGCTTGACCT
>JBDTIO010000497.1:0-3256 GCA_039936375.1 Caldimonas sp.
CGGGCCTGGGCGCCTGTGGCGACCGCGATCAGACCATCGGGGTGAGCAAGGCCAGGCAGGCCGATGGCAATGCCTGGGACGTCAGCAGCAAAGACCCCTATGTCGCACCCGGCTGGACCCCGGGCGACAAGGCGAGCTGGGAAGACCACCTGCGCCAGCGCACGCAGGGTCAGAACGACTACGCGCCGCGGTGACCGCCAGGGAGTGACCATGCAACGCATGATTCGAGCTCGCGTGCTCGCCGCTGCGGCGCTTCTGGCATTGACCGGCTCGGCCATTGCCCAGAGCGGCGCCGCCCAGCCGCAGGCCGCCGTGGTTGCCGCGCCGCCGGCGAGCGAGGCGGCGCTGCCGCAACCGAACGACACGAATGCCCAACGCGCCCTGAGCCAGCCCGGCAACAACGCGCCGTTCTGGCGCGGCGTTCGCAATTCGGGCAACCGGCCCGGGGTCATTGCCATGCCGGGCGCCGAGAAGGGCGTTCTGATCCAGCCCTTTACGCAGTACCCCGGCTCGAGCTTCACGACGGCCGGCGAAGCCTGGCGCCAGGTGCGCAACGACTGGATCATTCCCTATGGCGGCGCGCTGGTGCTGATCTCGCTGCTGGCGATCGTGCTGTACTACTTCGCCAAAGGACCGATCGGAGGCCGCGAGGCCGACACCGGCAAGCGCATCGAGCGCTTCACGTACTTCGAGCGCGCGGCCCACTGGTCGAACGCGATCGCGTTCTGTGCTCTGGCCATTTCCGGGCTGACGATGGCCTTCGGCCAGTTCTTCCTGATGCCTGTGATGGGGCACGCCCTGTTCGGCTGGTTCACCTATGCCTTGAAGACGCTGCACAACTTCGCCGGGCCGCTCTTCGTCGTTTCCCTGCTGATCGTCTTCTTCACCTTCCTGCGCAGCGAGTGGCCGACCGCGGCCGACTTCAAGTGGCTGCGCAGCGCCGGCGGCATGTTCGGCGGCGTCGAGCCGGCGTCGCACCGGTTCAATGCCGGCGAAAAGTTGATCTTTTGGTTCGGCGTCGTCCTCTTCGGCAGCATCGTCGTCGCCTCGGGGCTCGTGCTCGACAAGGTGATCCCGGGGATCGCCTACGTGCGCACTGACATGCAGGTGGCGCACATGGTTCATTCCATCGCCGGTTTGATCCTGACCTCGATGTTCCTCTTTCACATCTACATGGGAACGATCGGCATGCGCGGCGCCTATCGGGCGATGAAGACGGGCTACGTCGACGAAGGCTGGGCCCGCGAGCATCATCTCCTCTGGTACGAGGACATCGAGGCGGGCAAGATTCCGGTCGAGCGGAGCGCCCCCGGGCCTCGCGTCGAACAGCCCGCCGCCTGAGATCGAAGGACATCGCCATGCGCCATCGTGTTGCCATCGCCCTGCTTGCGAGTGTTCTGGCCGGCTCTGCGCTCGCCAAGCTGCCCCCTCTCAGCGACGACGCCAAGGCGAAGGCGGCCGCCGCGGCGGCGAAAGCGGCATGGACCGACAAGGTCGGTCTCTACGAGGTGTGCCGGTCGATGGACCGCGCCGCCGAGGTCTACCGAATGAATGCCAAGGCGGCCAGCAAGGACGTAGCGCCGCCAGTTGCCGTGCCGGCCTGCGCCGACCCGGGGCCCTTCGTCGCGGCCGCGGCGGATGGCGCGAAGCCTCTGGAAGCGTCCGGCGCTCACTCGCCGCCTGGCATGGCGACATCGCCGCCCGGCAGCAAGGCGACTTCAGCGGAAATCACGGGTACCCGCAAGTAGCGTGCTGCGCCGCGCAGTCCGACCAGCGCCGGCGCGCCGTTCGGCGGTGTCAGCCGCGGCGCTGCAACTGCCGGAGCTCGGCCAGGGTGTTGGCGTTGGCGAACGCTCCAGCATCGTCGAAGAGCACCGTCGCCGTGCGCAACGTCGCCGTCCAGGCGTCGATCTTGCGGCGCCCGCTCACCGTGAAGCGGATCAGACTTTCCAGCACCATCGAATGCATCAGGCAAAAGACCGGCTGCAGATGCTGCTCTCCGTCTTCGCGCGTCGCCGCCATCGCGACTTGCGCTTCTTCGGCTTCGAGAGCGGCAGCCAGGCGCGGCACGAGATCGTCCGGAAAGAGCGGCGAATCGCAGGGAATGGTGACGAGATAGGTCGTTTCGCAATGCTCGAGGCCGGTGAGGAAGCCGGCGAGCGGCCCGGGATAGTCGGGCAGCGCGTCGGGCCAGACCGGCACGCCCATCGAATCGTAGGCGCCGAGGTTGCGGTTGGCGTTGACCATCATCTGACCGACCTGCGGCGAGAGGCGAAGCACGGCGTGCATGGCCAGCGGCATGCCGTGGTAGATCTGCAGTCCCTTGTCCACGCCGCCCATCCGGCTGCCGCGCCCGCCGGCGAGGACGAGGCCCGTGATGTGGCTGCTGTCGATGGTCATTCGGCGTCCGCTACATCAGGGCCGCGAGCGGCAGGTTGACGAGCAGGTTCTGCGGCTTCAGCTGGAGCGTCTGTTCTTCGCTCATCGCCAGGCCGAGGTAGACGGGCTTGCCGGCGACCTCGGCACGCATCTCGTCCGGATTGGCGAATTCGAGGCGGAACAGGCCGATCAGGCGCTTCAGTCGCTCCGGCTCGAGCGTCTCGCCGTGCCAGAGGTCGTTCAGCAACGCGGTCGACTCGACGTCGAGCCCGATATGCCAGGCCCACGCGGGATCGTCGATACGTTGCAGGGGGTGGACGGTGGTGCTCACGCCGAGAAAATGCGCGATCCACTTCTCGATGATCCGCGCCAGCGCAGCTTGGCCTGAGTGAGCACGCGTCATCGTGAACGTGAGGCCGTGACCGAGATCGTTGGCAATCTCGTGGGTCAGATCGAAAACGAACGAATGCGGGTCGGCAGCCGATGAAAACTCACCGACGTTGCTCGCGCACAGCACCGGCAGATGAGAGCCGATGGCGTGCCCGTCGCCGTTCGCCAGGATTCTCATGAGGTCGAATCCTGGCGTCTCGCCCAGTCGCTCCACCGTCGCGGCGTCGGCGCAAAGCACGCGCCCTTGGCTCAACGCGACGCGCTGGCGCCTGTAAAACAATTGCGAGGCGCGTTGCTCGAACGGGTCGGCATCGCGTCCCCACAAGTGCACGACGATGGCGGTGACGACCTTTTCGATGAACACCGGAGGTACCCCCATGCGACCTTCCTGGACGAAAGCGAGGTAGTAGGCCTCCAGCGTCCCGGCGCTCAGCAACGCATCGCGAAAGGCCAGGTACATCGCATAGTTGGCGCGAGTCTCAGGATC
>JBDTIO010000498.1:0-4290 GCA_039936375.1 Caldimonas sp.
CCTGGAAGGGCATGCCGGCGTACATGCACTACGACGCCAACTGGCTGCTCATCGTCGACAACCTGAGCGACTTCGCCCATCTGGCCTTCGTGCACACCAAGACGCTCGGCGGCTCGGAGGAATACGCTTATCAGACCAAGCCGCTCAACATCGAGCGCCTCTCCAACGGCTTTCGGGTCGAGCGCTGGCACATGAACAGCGACTCGCCGCCCTTCCACAAGAAGGTGATCGCCGACAAGACGGCCAAGGTCGACCGGCGCAACATCGGCCACATGCACGTGCCCGGCATCTTCTTTCTCGAATCGATGTTCGCGCCGGCCGGCACCGGCGCCGAGAAGGGCAACACCGCGGGCACGCGGCAATACCGCAACTGCCAGTTCATGACGCCCGAGACGCGGCGCACCACCCACTTCTTCTGGAACTACCTGCACAACTTCGATCTCGACGATCCGAACGTCGCGCTGTCCCTGTGCAACAGCTTGCGCGAAGGCTTCATGGAAGACAAGGCGATCATCGAAGCGCAGCAGAAGCTGTTCGATCGCGAGCCGGAGACCAAGCTGCTGGCGATCGCCGCGGACGCGCCTCTGTCGCATTTCCGCTGGACGCTGAACCAGAAGATCGCCGAGGAGCGGGGCGCGGCGATGCCTGCGGCGGCGTGAGCCGCCTGTCGCTCGAGGTCGCCGATGTGCGGGCCGAAGCGCTCGACGTTCTCCTGGTCGAGTTGCGCGCCGTCGGCGGCGGCACGCTCGACCCATTCACCCCGGGCGCGCACCTCGAAATCGATTTGCCGAACGGGCTTGTCCGCCACTACTCGCTGACCAACGACTGGCGCGAGCGCGATCGCTACGTCGTCGGCGTGGGTCGTGCCGCAAAGGGCCGCGGCGGCTCCGACTTCATCCATCAGTCGCTGCGCCGTGGCGGCAAGCTGACCGCCAGCGCGCCGCGCAACAACTTCGGTCTCGACCCGAACGCCTCGAGCTACCTGTTCGTGGCCGGCGGCATCGGCGTGACGCCGATCGTGTCGATGATCCGCTGGTGCGAAGCCGAGGGCCGCGACTGGCGCCTTGTCTATGCGGCGCGCAACGCCCAGCGCGCCGCGTTCTACGAAACCTTGCGTCCGTTCGGTGCGAAGGTTCATTTCCACTTCGACGACCAGGCCGGTGCCGTGCTCGATACACGCCGCTGGCTCGCCGATCGCCCGCAAGGCCAGCACGTCTACTGCTGCGGGCCGCAGCCACTGATGCAGGCGGTGCACGACGGTGCCGCGCATCATCCGGGCGAAGCGGTGCACTTCGAATACTTCGTTGCGCCCGCTGCCGCGCTGCTGACCGATTCCGGAGCGGAAGTCGCGCCGGGCGCGTTTCGCGTCGAGGTGAAGCAGAGCAAGCTTTCGCTCTTGGTGCCCGCCGATCGCAGCATTCTCGAAGTGCTCGAGGCGAACGGCGTCAAGGTGCCCTTCTCGTGTCGCGAGGGCCTGTGCCGAACTTGCGAGACGACGGTCTGCGAAGGCGAAGTCGATCATCGCGACTACGTACTGTCCACCGAGGAGCGGCTGCAGAGCAAGACGATGATGGTCTGCGTCTCGCGTGCGAAATCGCCGGTGCTCGTTCTCGACCGCTGAGCCGATCCGCGGATGTCTTCGCGCGCCGCGGGACACTCGGACGCGCTTTTTCTTCGCCAGTTGATGCCCATGGTCTCTCCGGTCGAAGCGATACAGCAATCTTGTTGCATCGAATCGTCAATCAATATCGCTTTACCAAGAGCTGTCCAGGCCCGAACATCGAATGGACCGCAAAGATTCGACTCTCCGTCATGAACTCTGTCGCACACCCGTGGCTAGCCCCTGTCCTCATGGCCTGGGCAGCGGTATTTCTCTTCGTGCTTGTCGCCATGCTTCGCTCGATCGTCAGCCAGCGCCAGATCGCCCGGACCGGCCCGCCCGCTTGCCGGGCCAGCACGGCGGCCGAAGCCGCCTGGACCGTGACGGCCATCGTCATGGTGGTGCTGATGGTGCTGCTGACGATCCGTTAGTGCGCGCCGCGACAGCGTCGCGCACGTCGAAGTCGGGATCAGTCGACGCTGTCGATGCCGCGACGCTCACGCATGGCACGGCCTATCCGGCCCAGCTCTTCGTCGCCGAGCAGCCGCCCCGCCATCGGCAGCAGTTCTTTTTCCTCGCGCTCGATGTGGCGCGCATAGAGCGAGGCGAAGGCCTGCACCGTATCGGCGTCGAGCGTGACGCCCTCACCGGCGACGACGGCTTGCAGGCTCTTGCGCAAGCGACGCCAGAGGGCCTCGAGCTCGCGATGCTCGGCAACCAGCGAGCTGGTCATCTCGCGAATGCAAACCGGGTCGGAACCCGCCATCGACTCGATGAGCGCCGGGAAGAGCTCCTCTTCCTCGTCGGCATGGTGATCCATTGCCGAGGTATCGAAATAGCGAACCACGCCGGCGGCCGCGGCCCGCGCTTCGTCGTCGGCGCCGTGATCGGCGAGGTGCGGCAGCAACCGGCGCAGCGTCTCGCACTGTCTTTCGATGCGGAAGTGGCACGCCGAGAGCATCTCGAGCGGCACTTCGAAGCCGGCGGTCGGCGCACGATGTCCGAAAACGCTGTTGCCCATTCACCTGCCTTTCGATTCGGCCGCAAGCGGCGGCCGCGAAAACATTTCCATCATAGGTCGGCAACGGCTGACCCCACTCCTGTTCCAGGTCTGTTCAAGAAGGTATCGCCATGATCGAAACGTCGTTGACAAGAATGTTCGATCTGTCCGCTCCCATCGTGCTCGCACCGATGGGCGGCATCTCGGGTGGCCGTCTCGCCGCGGCGGTGTCCGTGAGCGGCGGCCTCGGTCTGGTGGGCGGCGGCTACGGCGACGTCGCCTGGCTGCGCACCGAGTTGGCGCTCGTACGCAAGGCGACGACGAAACCCTGGGGCGTGGGCCTGATCACCTGGTCGGTCGACCCGGGCATCGTCGAACTCGTGCTCGCGCACCAGCCTCACGCCGTCATGCTGTCGTTCGGCGATTCGGTACCGCTCGGCCGCAGCATCAAAGCCGCCGGCTGCAAACTCATCTGCCAGGTGCAGGATCTGGCCAGCGCGCGACGGGCGGTCGAAGCCGGAGCTGACCTCATCGTCGCGCAGGGCAGCGAGGCTGGCGGCCACGGTGGCGGCCGATCGACGCTTCCACTGGTGCCCGCGATCGTCGATGCGGTCGCGCCGATTCCGGTCGTCGCGGCCGGCGGCATCGCCGATGGCCGTGGCCTGGCTGCGGCGTTGATGCTCGGCGCGCACGGCGCCCTGATCGGCACACGCTTTTATGCCAGCGACGAAGCGCTCGGTCATGCCGCGGCGAAGCAAGCCATCGTTGCGGCGAACGGCGACCAGACGACGCGAACCACCATCTTCGATGCGGTGCGTGACCTCGACTGGCCGTTGCCTTACACCGGCCGCGCCCTGCGCAACGGCTTCGTCGCCAAGTGGCATGGTCACGAGTGCGACCTCGCCGCCGCACTGCCGCGTGAGCGGGCTGTCTACCGGGCCGCGACCCAACAGGGCAACGTCGACACCGCGGTCGTCTGGGCCGGCGAAGCGGTCGACCTCATCCACGGGGCCGAGGCCGCAGCTGATCTCGTGCGACGGATCGCCCGCGAAGCCGAAGCGCAGCTTTACAACTGCGCCCGGCTGATATCAGAGTGACTCGAGGTACTTCACCAGGTCGGTCGCCTGCTGGGTGCTGAGACCGAGCGACCTGCGCGTGTTGTACATGGCCACGACCTGCGTCAGCGTCGCCAGACCGGTCGCCAACGCGCCGCCGCGGCGGCATCGCAGCTGCTGGCGGGCGGCGTTGGCAAGGCGATCGAGAGACTGCTATGAGCGGGAAGATGCCCGTTCTTCGGAAACTCTGGCGAGCACGGCGGTGACGATGCGATCGCAGCGCACGCCGGCGAAGGCAAAGGCGTCGCCGATCGCAAAATCGACGTCGCGCGAAAGACCTTCGCGCAACAGGCTGCGGGCGCGAAAGAAGCGCGTTCGCACCGTCGCTTCGGGGATTTCGAGCGCCGCCGCTGTCTCCTCGACACTCAGCTCCTCGACGGCGCGCAGCATGAACACGGTGCGGAACACGTCGGGCAGCGTGTCGATGCGCTTTTCCATGATCCGCCGCAATTCACCGCGCATGGCAACGCGCTCGGGCTCGCGATCGGCGTCGTCTTCCATGCCGAGTTGATCGTTCGGTTCGTCGACGTCAATCGCTGCGTCCATGGGGATCACCTGTGCGCCTCGACGGCGTA
>JBDTIO010000499.1:0-2921 GCA_039936375.1 Caldimonas sp.
CGTAGATCCGGGCCAGGATAGGTGCGATTCGATCGTTCATTCGAGAACTCGATACCGCGGGCGCCGGCGTTCGGTCGACGACGGCAAGGGCTCAGGCCGCGGCCGGCGCGAGATCGACGATGTATAGAACCTGCGTGGCGTCTTCCGGGTCTCGCTCGTGCCTGAAATTCAGGTGCTCCGCGAACTTGCGCATCGACGCGTTGTCGGCCGCGTCGCTGGAGTGCATCTTCCCGATGCCGCGCGATCGGGCGACGTCGATGAGCCGCTTCACCAGCAGCGTGCCCAGCCCCTTGTGCTGCCACTCGTCCGCCACTGTCACGGCAAACTCGCAGTCGTGTCCGTCCGGCCGTGCGGAGAAGCGAGCGACGCCAATCTCGCGCGCCTTGCCCGCCACCTCGATCGTGGCGACATAGGCTGCATCCGTCGCGTTGTCGATGGAGGTCATCTGCTTGAGCAGCGCGTCGCTCGGTGAGCGCATGGTGTCGAGGAAACGAAACCGCCGCGAGCTTGGTGACAAGGCTTCGATGAACTGCCTCTCGAGCTCGACATCGCTCTCGTGGATCGGTCGAATCTCCACGCGTGTGCCGTCCCTGAGAAGGGCTTCGGCGCCCGCGCTGGGGGTGCCTGATTCGCTGTGCAAATTGGAAATGACCATGCCTTCCCCTCGACGTACGTGACCTCACCGAGGCTACGGCCGCGGGCGAAGGGCGTCTGTGCGGCATCGCACAGCCGGAACCCTGGATCTCGATGGGCAACAACGACAGAACTTCCACGCCGAATCGTTCCCGGAAGGTCGTGCCGGGCTCGGTGTCGTGCACGACTTCCCGGCCTTCCACTTGCTCGAGCCATGGGTCGATCTTCCAGGGCTCAGGCACCGTCGAGCGATGGCAGGCCTGCGCATCCGGCTACGCCGAGGACGCCCCAAGCCGCAGTCAGCCAGCGACCGGTGCAACCGGGCTCAGTGCGAGACGAGCGAATATCGGTCCTTGCTCAAGAGCAGGTTCTTCGTAACTCCCCCCAGGACCCATTCGCGCAGCCGGCTGTGGCCGTAGGCGCCGGCGACGACGAGGTCAGCGCCCAGATCCTGGGCAAGCGCCCAGAGCGCGTTCGCATCGTCGCCGATGGTGGGCGAGACGACCTGCTCCGCGGCGACCCCATGTCTCGCGAGCCAACGCGCTACATCGGCAAGGCCTTCACGGGCGAGCCCGAGGTCTTCTTCCGGCGCGATCGTACCGAGCGTGACGCGCACCGACTGCTTCAGCAGCGGGAGCGCATCGGCGATTGCACGCCGCGACTCGCGCGTGTCTCTCCAGCCGACGAGCACGTGATCCAGTCGCAGTTCGCGGGCTGCCAGGGGAACGATCAGCACGGGCCGGCCGACCCGAAGAACCAGATCTCCGGGGTTGACGGCGCGCGAGGAATCGAACGCATCGCCACGGGCGACGCCGGTGAGCACCAGGTCGGCAGCGCGTGCTTCGAGGGCGAGAAATTCGGTCACAGGACCCAAAGCGGAAGTGCAGCGCCATCCGATGTGTTCGATCTTCGACGACAGGGCAGCGCGGAACTCCCCTTCGGCGACCTTGATCTCCTCGTCGATTTCCTTCTGCTCCTGCTCAACGTCGCCGCCGCCGTCGCCTTCCGCGTAATACACCTGCATCTGGCAGCCGGCGATGCCGATCACTTCGCTGTCGAAGCGTCTCGCGAAATCGACGGCCGCTTGCAAGATGACCGCGTTCGATCGGCCCAGTTCCAGGTGCACCATCAGCGTTGAATAGGTCATGTTGCGACTCCACCGAAAATCGGATCCACAGGAGCCTGCGCGATACCGCACCGCTCGTCTGTGCGTTGCAGCACCAGCGCCGGTTCAACGGCGGTCGTCAGCGTTTGACACCTGTCTCGGCAGTCGCGGCCGCAGCTTCGAGGTGCGGTTCCGGTAGGCCGAATCTCAGTCGAACCGCCTGCTTCCATGTCGCGTCGGTCTGCGGCTTGATGAACAGCGTTACCACCTCCGGGTGGGCAGCTCGGATCTGTCGCTCGATGTCGATGACCGATTCTTCGACTTCGGAGGCCCGCAGATCGGGCGGAAATTGCAGACTCAAGCCAGCCAACACCTGGTCGGGCGCGAGCTGAACGGTGAGCACGCCGTTGGCACGAGATAGCGGGCTCGCCGCCTCGGCGATGCGCAAGATCGACTCGCTCAGTATGGGGTCTGCCCGCTCGCCGATCAGCAGGCTCTTGCTTTCCCTGGTGAGCAGGCCGGCAATCGCTGCCAGCATGATTCCGATGAGGATGGACGCCACCCCATCGAGCTCCGGGAGATGAAGCCTCGAGGCGGCATAAGTGCCGAGCCCGGCCAGCAGGATGCCCGCAAGGTCTGCCGTGTTCTCGAACAGAACCATGAACGAGGGCGGGTCCTTGCTGCGGCGAAAGGCTTCGTAGTAGCCCATGGAGCCCTTGGCGCCCCGGAACTGAAGAAAGGATACCCACCAGGCCGCGCCTTCGAACACGAACGCCGCCGCGAGCACGATGTAGTTGACCAATGGATCGACAATCGGCTCGGGGTGCCGCACGTGCTGGACGCCCACGTAGATCGACACGCCCGCGCCGAACGCGAAGACCAGCAGCGCGACGATGAAGCTCCAGAAGTAGAGCTCCCGTCCGTAGCCGATGGGATGATCGGGATCGGGGCGGCGGCCGGCACGGCGCATCCCGTAGAGGAGCAGCAACTCGTTGCCGGTGTCCACGAGGGAATGGACCGCTTCGCTCAGCATCGCCGAGCTGCCCGTCCACAACGCAGCGGCGAGTTTGGTAGCAGCCACGAGCAGGTTGCCGGCCAGCGCGGCGTAGACAACGCGCCGGGTGGTCGGTGCAACCGACGAAGCTCGTCCCACCTTCAAGAGGCGCTGTCTCAGCTGACGGCT
>JBDTIO010000500.1:0-2670 GCA_039936375.1 Caldimonas sp.
ATCCTGATGCTTCGCTGGGGAAAGCTCGAGGACGGCGCGATGGCATTCTCGAATCCAGGCGTCGCGACGAACGGTCGCAGAGGCGAGGAACAGGCCGGCACCGCCGACTAAAATCGCCGGTTCATCGCTGCGAAAACCCCTCCCCCATGAGCCTGAAATGCGGCATCGTGGGCCTGCCCAACGTCGGCAAGTCCACTCTCTTCAACGCGCTCACAAAAGCCGGGATCGCGGCCGAGAACTATCCGTTCTGCACGATCGAGCCCAACGTCGGCATCGTCGAGCTGCCCGACCCGCGCCTCGACAAGCTGGCCGCGATCGTCAAGCCGGAGCGCATCGTTCCGGCGATCGTCGAGTTCGTCGACATCGCCGGCCTGGTCGCCGGCGCGTCGAAGGGCGAAGGCCTCGGCAACCAGTTTCTCGCCCACGTGCGCGAGACCGACGCGATCGTCAACGTGGTGCGCTGCTTCGACGACGAGAACGTGATCCACGTGGCCGGCAAGGTCGACCCGGTGGCCGACATCGAGGTCATCCAGACCGAGCTTTGCCTGGCCGACCTGTCGACCGTCGAGAAGACCCTGGCGCGCTCGATCAAGGCTGCCAAGTCCGGTAACGACAAGGAAGCCAAGCGCCTGGTCGATGTGCTCGAGAAATGCAACGCCGCGCTCGACGACGCCCGCCCGGTTCGATCGATCGCCTTCAGCAAGGAAGAGCTGGCGGTGCTGAAGCCGCTCTGCCTCATCACGGCCAAGCCGGCGATGTTCGTCGCCAACGTCGCCGAGAACGGCTTCGAGAACAACCCGCATCTCGACCGCCTGCGCGAGGTCGCGGCGCGCCAGCATGCGCCGGTGGTCGCGATCTCGGCGAAGACCGAGGCCGAGCTCGCCGACATGGACGACGCCGACAAGCAGATGTTCCTGGCGGAGATGGGCCAGACCGAGTCGGGCCTGGCCCGCCTGATCCGCGCCGCGTTCTCGCTGCTCGGCCTGCAGACCTACTTCACCGCCGGCGTCAAGGAAGTGCGCGCCTGGACCATCCACATCGGCGACACGGCACCGCAGGCCGCCGGCGTCATCCACACCGATTTCGAGCGCGGCTTTATCCGCGCCCAGACGATCGCCTATGACGACTTCATCGCCTACGGCGGCGAGCACGGAGCGAAGGACTCGGGTCGAATGCGCGCCGAGGGCAAGGACTACGTCGTCAAGGACGGCGACGTGCTGAACTTCCTGTTCAACGTCTAGCCTCTTCGCCCACGCCGATCGTCATGCCGCTCCCGCCTGCACGATCGACGCTTGCACCCACGATCGATGGCTGGACCGGCCGTCTGCTGTTGCTGCCGTTCGGCCTGACGACGCTGGCTTACGTCGCGGCCGGGCTCGCCTCGCAGCTGCTCGCCATTCCGCCCGGATACGCGTCGCCCCTGTACCCGGCCGCCGGCATCGCCCTGGCCAGCGTCCTCGTTTACGGCTGGCGCCTTCTCGGCGCGGTGGCGATCGGCGCGGTCGGCGCCAACGCCGTCCTGATCGCAGCTCGCGGTTCGGCCGCTGCCGACGCGATCCTCGTCGTGTCGTTGGCTATGGGCTTCGGCGCCGTCTTGCAGGCGGCCGTCGGTGCCGGCCTGGTGCGTCGTTACGTGCGCCAACCCCTGGCGCTCACTCTGCCGGGCGACGTGGCTCGCTTCATGGCTGCCTGCCTCGCCAGCAGCGTCGTCGCCGCCAGCGTGACCACGCTCGCGCTTCGGGCGACCGGCGCGGCGCCCAATGGCAGCGGTGCCTTCACCTGGCTGACCTTCTGGGTCGGCAATCTCGCCGGCCTCCTGATCGCGACGCCGATTGCCCTCACGCTGATCGGCCGTCCGACTTCGGAATGGACGCCGCGGCGCTTGCCGGTCGGCGTCACCCTGGCCCTCGTCACGACCTTCCTTGCCCTCGGCATCGTCCAGCTCGGGCGCTGGAACAGCGAGCGGGTGCGCGACACCTTCGACAACGATGCGTCGAGCGCATCGCTGATCCTAGCGACCCAGCTGCAGGAGCCCTTGCGCGCATTGGAGGCGCTGCACGGCATCTTCAGTGTGTCGCACCAGCTGACTCGAAACGAGGTTCGCCAGGCGACGGCGAGCTGGCTCGAGAGCGGAAACATCCGCTCGATGGGCTGGAGCGAACGGGTTCATCACGACGACATCGCCACCTTCGAAGCCCGCGCCCGTGCCGAAGGAGCCCTCGGCTATCGCATCTACGACCGGCCGCGGGTTGCGGCGGCGGCGAGCGCTAGCGCCAGCGCCAGCGCCAGCGCCGCCTTCGGCCTGGGCTTGCGTTCCGACAACGGTGACGTCGTCGCCATTCGTCACATCGAGCCGTTCGAAAGCAATGCCGCAGCACTCGGCCTGAACGCGGTGTCGATTCCGGCGGGGCGCGATGCGATCATGGGCGCCGTCGATTCAGGCCGGCCGGCGGTCACCACCGGCTTCAAGCTGACGGCCCGCGGCGAAGGCGATCAGCGAACCGGCGTCATCCTGTACCAGGCGATCTACGACGGCGAGGCCACCTCGCCGGAGCAACGCCGCAGCGCCTTTCGCGGTCTCGTGTTCGTCGCCTTGACCATGGATCGGCAACTCGAAAACATCGCCGGCAAGATACCGAAATACCTCGACCTGTGCATCGTCGACGCCCG
>JBDTIO010000501.1:0-3558 GCA_039936375.1 Caldimonas sp.
AGCCTATCCTGCACTCAAGTTCGAACAATCATACTTGCGCTATTTGTACGGTACTCACGCGAAACAGCCGTTTTAGGGACGTTTTTGGCACGGATTGGTACAGAAAGCCAACGCGCACAGGACACAAACAAGACAATGCTTACGATAAAGGGACATCCATGGTACGGTAACAGTACACTTTTGGGACGAACATTCAATGGATTCCGCAGCCCTCTCAGAAAACTTGCGATCGCTATCGAAGGCCAGCAAGGGACGCTCGAAAGCTGCCCAGTTGCGCGGCGTACTCGGCGACGTGGAAGCAGCCCTAGCTGCCGGAGTCACCCACCTCGCAGTCATCGCTGCCTTGAAGCAGCAAGGACTAGACATGTCCCTGGGCACATTCCAAGGCACGCTGAAGCGCCTTCGAATGCAGAAGGCCAGGCGACTCTCGACAGAAGCCAGCTCCCCTCCTTCCGACCCACCGGTGCCTCACCCGCCATCCCCGGGTTCGCACGACCCGGCTGGCCTGGACAAGATATTTCGATCAGTTCCTGATGTACACGCTTTGGCCAAGGCTGGAAGAGAGGCCAAAGCCGAAAGAGACCGACTAGAAAGGTTGAAAAAGAAATGAAAGTAGCTGTTTTGAACTTCTCCGGCAATGTCGGCAAAACGACTGTTGCCGCCCATCTGCTTAAACCTCGCATGGCCGATGCGCCAATATTCTCAGTCGAATCCCTCAACGTCGATGCGTCCTCAGATGGGATCGACGTAGAAAAGCTGCGCGGCAGCAGATACAAAGAGCTGACCGATCAACTTATGAACCTCGACTCGGCCATCATCGATGTAGGCGCATCCAACGTTGAAGAGTTCTTGAAGCTGATGCAACGGTATTCCGACTCACACCAAGAATTCGACTACTTCGTTCTCCCTGTCGTTAAGGATCGAAAGCAGCAACTCGATACGATTAACACCATACGTGCTCTTTCCAAGCTGGGAATTCCGAAAGGAAAAATACGGTTGGTCTTCAACAAGGTCGATACCAACGATTCCGTTGAGGACGACTTCAACATCCTCTTTGGTCTCGCGGCAACAGAAAACTCATTCACCATTGACCCTGCGAATTCAATCCACTTCAACGAAATATTTGATGAGTTGAAAGCCGTCGGAATATCTTTCAGCCAGATCAACGAGGACCAGGTCGATTACCGCGCGAAGCTGCGGACCCTGACCGATCAGCGAGAACGTGAGCGCTGCGTACTGATGGTCGGTATCAAGCGGCTGGCAGTGACGGCCAACAAAAATCTGGACGCAGTACACCGCTCGCTCTTCGCTTGAGGCTTGCCAGCTCCATGGAAACCAGACTCATCCGAGAGGCCCTTTTCGCCCAGTTGCACGCCGACCTGGACGACTTGCTCGGGCGGGTTGAATCGCTGCCGGAAAAGGTGTCCAAGCTTGAGACGTCGTTGCAAGTGACAACCACGGCACTGATCGCGGGAGGCGATAAATACCGTGCAGCGGTCACAGCTCTGAATGAAGAAGCAAAGACGAACTTGACGCAGTACATGCGCTTGGAAGCCGGCAAGGTGACGACAGCCGCGACCGGCGAGCTGACTACTGCCATGCAAACGGCAGCCACCACTGCCTTTCGTTCGGAAGCTTCGGACAAGGCCGCAGCACTCGCAATCTCCCTCGCTCACGCTGCCAAGGAATTCAACCGCTCGAAGTGGGCCCGCTTCGGCGAGCTGGTCCTGGCTTGCGGGTTGACATCTCTGACCACTGCAGGACTTGTGTTTGTCCTGCTACGAGGGGCGCACGCCCTCTAGACGAATCCGCCAGGAGTTTCCATGCGCTACCCACCGTTTGACCAGTCGCCCCCCATCGAGCCGACGCGGCCCGCTCCTGGTCCCATCCCCGGCCTCGAGTACCTCCTGCGCTTTTTCGCACTGCTCGATGCACTGTTGGTTCCCGCCGCAGTTGGCTATTGGATCACGACGTTGCCAGGCCGAGGCCAGCTCGTGGGCGCCGTGCTCGGCACGTGGGTGCTCTGGTGGGCGATCAAGCGCGGCTCGATGGCCCTCTTCGCCTTCGACGAGTACCGGTGGTTCTCTCGTCACCTGTTGAAGCTGTTCGCGTTCGGGCTGTTGCTGAAGGCGGTTTCGGTGCTGCTTCGGTGATTCGATGACGACCTGGCGCGAAAGCTCAGCAGGGCCGATCTCGGCGCTGCCTGTCATCACCTTGACTAGCGGCTCCCTCGAAGCCTTGAAGTGGCTCGGGCTCGTCTTGATGGCGCTCGATCACGTCAACAAGTACCTGCTCCATGCGTCGGTCCCCGCACTGTTCTATGCCGGACGGGCGGTGCTGCCCATCTTCGCCATCGTGCTCGCCTACAACCTAGCACGCCCCGGCACGTTGGAGCGCGGGGTCTATCTGCGAGTGATGACTAGGCTCGCCGGCGCCGGCGCCCTGGCCACCGCGCCCTTCATCGCGCTGGATGGTCTCGGTTGGGGCTGGTGGCCGCTGAACATCATGTTCATGCTGCTCGTTGCGACCGGCGTCATGTATCTGGTCGAGAGAGGCACGGCCAGCCGCGTCCTTGCTGTCGGGCTTTTCGTAATCGGCGGCGCGCTCGTCGAGTTCTGGTGGCCGGCTTTGACCATCGCCGTCGGTGCGTGGAGCTACTTTCGGCGGCCCAACTGGACAGCGTTGTTGTTCGCCCTGGCCGGACTCTTTGCCCTCTACGTCTTCAACAAGAACCTGTGGGCATTGGCCGCCCTGCCCCTGATCGTCCTGGCTTCGCGCGTAGATCTGCCGGTGCCTCGGATGCGCTGGGTCTTTTACGCCTTCTATCCGCTGCACCTGGCCGTCATCTGGATGGCTCGCGGCGCTTGACGCAACGGAGCGCTCGATGGAGACCTATCGTTTCACAGGCTCGGTGGTGTCATCCGTCGATCCCGCCTTCGGCGCGAGCCTGGCCAAGGCCTACTCCGACAAGAGTCGGCCGGTCTGCCTGTGCATGCCCTCGACCGGCGTCCAGATGTACGTCTGCCGGTTCAGCGACCGCTTCCTGGTCAAGCGCATGCCCAACACTGGCAGTCACCATCACCCGGACTGCGTCTCCTACGAGCCCCCGCCCGAGTTATCTGGACTGGGCGAAGTCGCCGGCGCGATCCAGGAAGACATCGATGCTGGCCTGACGGCGCTCAAGCTCGACTTCAAGCTCTCCAAGATCGGCTCCCGTTCTCTTCCGATTAGTAGCGGCGCTATTGCAGAGAGCGTGCGCACGGACGGCAGCCGGTTAACGCTGCGCGGCACCCTGCATTACCTCTGGGAGCAAGCCCAGCTCAACCGCTGGACACCGGGGATGGATGGCAAGCGTTCCTGGTTCGTCGTCCGCAAGCACCTCCTGCTGGCCGCCGCAGACAAGACCGCCAAAGGGACTGCCCTGACCGACGTGCTCTTCATCCCCGAGTCGTTCTCGGTCGAGCACAAGAGCGAGATCGAGTCGCGCCGGATCGCCAAGCTGGCCAGGACCGCCATGGCAACCAAGGGCGGGCACCAGCTGATGCTCCTCATCGGCGA
>JBDTIO010000502.1:0-2660 GCA_039936375.1 Caldimonas sp.
CTGTCGGCAAGAAAGCGATAGGCCTGCAGCAGACCGGCCGGGCCGACGAACTTGTCGGGATTCCACCAGAAACTCGGGCAGGCCGTGGAGCAACTGGCGCAGAGGATGCATTCATAGAGGCCGTTCAGCTCGTCGCGCTCCTCGGGCGACTGCAGGCGCTCCTTCTCGGGCGGCATTTCGTCATTGACGAGGTACGGCTTGATCGAGTGGTACTGCTTGAAGAACTGCGTCATGTCGACGATGAGGTCGCGAATGACGGGCAGCCCGGGCAGCGGCTTCAGGACGATCGGATCCTTCAACGTCCTCATGTTGGTGAGGCAGGCCAGACCGTTCTTGCCGTTGATGTTCATGGCGTCGGAGCCGCAGACGCCTTCGCGGCACGAGCGGCGAAAGCTCAGGCTCGGGTCCTGCGACTTGAGCTTGATGATGGCGTCGAGCAGCATGCGTTCGCTGCCGTCGAGTTCGACCTGGTAGGTCTGCATCGCCGGCGCCGCGCCCGTCTCGGGGTCGTAGCGGTAGATCTTGAAGGTGCGTAGGGTCATCCGGATCTCTCGCGTCAGAACGTGCGCACCTTCGGTGGAATGGAATCGACGCTCAGTGGCTTGAGCTGCACCGGCTTGTAGTCGAGCCGGTTGCCTTCGCTGAACCAGAGCGTGTGCTTCATCCACTCGGCGTCGTTGCGGCCGTTCGGAATCTCGGCGTCGTCGATCGGCCGCTCGTAGTCGGCAACGCTGTGCGCGCCGCGGCATTCGTGCCGCGCCGCCGCCGAAATCATCGTCGCCAGGGCGCATTCCATCAGGTTGTCGACCTCGAGCGCTTCGACGCGGGCGGTGTTGAAGACGTTCGACTTGTCGGCCAGGTGCATAGAGCGGGTGCGCTCGGCGATCGCCTTTACCTTGGTGACGCCTTCGTCCATCGAGGCCTGGGTGCGAAAGACGCCGGCATGCTGCTGCATCGTCTTGCGCAGATCGTTGGCGATCGCCTGCGAGTATTCGCCGCCGGTGGTCGCGTCGAGGCGGGCCAGGCGCGCCGCCGTGACATCGGCCGCATGAGCCGGCAGCGGCTTGTGGCTGCGCGCCGCGAGCTCGCTTTCGACGATGTGGTTGCCGGCCGCGCGGCCGAACACCAGCAAGTCGAGCAGCGAGTTCGTGCCGAGGCGATTGGCGCCATGCACGCTCACGCATGAGCATTCGCCGACCGCGTAGAGGCCGTCGACGATCGCGTTCGGATCGCCGTCCTTCGGTGCCACGACCTGGCCATGCACGTTGGTCGGCACGCCGCCCATCTGATAATGGATCGTCGGCACGACCGGAATCGGCTCGCGCGTGATGTCGACATTGGCGAAGTTGTGGCCGATCTCGAGCACGCTCGGCAAACGCTTCCTGATCGTTTCGGCGCCGAGATGCGTCATGTCGAGGACGATGTAGTCCTTGTCCGGGCCGCAGCCGCGCCCTTCCTTGATTTCCTGGTCCATGCAGCGGGAGACGAAGTCGCGCGGCGCCAGGTCTTTGAGGGTCGGCGCGTAGCGCTCCATGAAGCGCTCGCCGTCGCTGTTGCGCAAGATCGCGCCCTCGCCCCTGCAACCTTCGGTCAGCAGCACGCCCGCGCCGTAGACGCCAGTCGGGTGGAACTGCCAGAACTCCATGTCCTCGAGCGGAATGCCGGAGCGCGCCGCCATGCCCAGACCATCGCCGGTGTTGATGAAGGCGTTGGTCGAGGCCGCGAAGATGCGGCCGGCGCCGCCGGTAGCGAGCATGACCACCTTGGCCTGCAGAATGTGCAGCTGGCCGGTCTCCATCTCGAGCGCAGTGACGCCAACGACGGCGCCTTCGCCGTCGCGGATCAGGTCGAGCGCCATCCACTCGACGAAGAAGTTGGTGCGCGCCTTGACGTTTTGCTGGTACAGCGTATGCAGCATCGCGTGGCCGGTGCGGTCAGCCGCAGCGCAGGCGCGCTGCACCGGCTTTTCGCCGTAGTTCGCGGTGTGGCCGCCGAACGGGCGCTGGTAGATGGTGCCGTCGGCGTTGCGATCGAACGGCATTCCGAAATGCTCGAGCTCGTAGACCACGTTCGGCGCTTCGCGGCACATGAACTCGATCGCGTCCTGGTCGCCGAGCCAGTCGCCGCCCTTGACGGTGTCGTAGAAGTGGTAGTGCCAGTTGTCTTCGCTCATGTTGCCGAGCGAAGCGCCAATGCCGCCTTGCGCGGCCACCGTGTGCGAGCGGGTCGGGAACACTTTCGAGAGCACGGCGACGTTGAGGCCGGCACGCGCCAGCTGCAGCGAGGCGCGCATACCGGAGCCGCCAGCGCCGACGATGACGACATCGAAACGGCGCGTCGGCACCGGGGACGAATGTATCGCCGGGCCGGCCATCACAGTCTCCACAAAACCTGGATCGCCCAACCGGCGCAACCGAGCAGCCAAGCAATGGTCAGCACCTCGAGGCCAAGGCGAACGCTGACCGGCTTCGCATAGTCCATCCAGATGTCGCGCATGCCGACCCAGACGTGCCAGAGCAGCGAGACGATGGTGATGAAGGTGAGCACCTTCATCCATTGACTGGCGAACATGGCCGACCACTTGTAGTAGTCGAGCGGGCCTGGCAGCAGCACCTGGACGATCACGGCGATCGTGAAGAGCGCGATCACGATGGCCGTGA
>JBDTIO010000503.1:0-6484 GCA_039936375.1 Caldimonas sp.
GAGCTCGACCGCGGCTCGGGCATTCCGTACAAGGGCAACTACAGCCTCTGGCTGGAGCAGAAGGAAGCGCGCCTCGAACAGGAACAGAAGACCGAGGACGCGCGCACCAAGGCGATGTAGAAGGAGCTCGAGTGGGTACGCCAGAACCCGAAGGGGCGCCAGGCCAAGAGCAAGGCGCGGCTGGCACGGTTCGAGGAGCTCTCCGACGTCGAATACCAGAAGCGCAACGAGACCAACGAGATCTTCATCCCGGTCGCCGATCGGCTCGGCCACGAAGTCATCGAGTTCGATCACGTCTCGAAGAGCTTCGGCGATCGGCTGTTGATCGACGACCTCAGCTTCAAGGTGCCGGCCGGCGCCATCGTCGGCATCATCGGCCCGAACGGCGCCGGCAAGTCGACCTTGTTCCGGATGATTGCCGGCAAGGAAAAGCCCGACAGCGGTACCGTCAAGATGGGCTCGACCGTCAAGATGGCGTTCGTCGAACAGAGCCGCGAGGAGCTCGAGAACGACAAGACAGTCTGGCAGGACGTCTCGGGCGGCCTCGACAACCTGGTCGTCGGCAAGTTCGTGATGCCGAGCCGCGCCTACCTCGGCAAGTTCAACTTCAAGGGCAACGATCAGCAAAAGCTGGTCGGCAACCTGTCGGGCGGCGAGCGCGGCCGCCTGCATCTGGCCAAGACCCTGATCGCCGGCGCCAATGTTCTGATGCTCGACGAGCCGTCGAACGACCTCGACGTCGAAACCTTGCGCGCGCTCGAGGACGCGCTGCTCGAGTTCGCCGGCTCGATCATGGTGATCAGCCACGACCGCTGGTTCCTCGATCGCATCGCCACCCACATCCTGGCTGCCGAAGGCGACTCGAAGTGGTTCTTCTTCGACGGCAACTACCAGGAATACGAAGCCGACAAGAAGAAGCGGCTCGGCGAAGAAGGTGCCAAGCCGAAGCGGCTGCGCTTTCGGCCGATGCATTGAGACGGAAAGGCGAAGACTTTCTCAGGACAACGAAGACTTTCCCGGTTTCCACAGCACCAATCCGGCGCCGCGCGGTCGCACCGTCGGCTTATTTCGGCGAGGACTTTCGCATGCTCCGGTTTCTTTCCTCGATCGCATCGTCGGCGGCACGATCGCTCGCGTTTCTTGCCACGGCGAGTTTTTCGCTGGCTGCTTGCACGACGCTGCAGACGGTGGGGTCGGGAGGCGTCGCCGCGGCGGTCAGCGGCGCTTCGGCGCCGGCCGCCGCGCTGGGGCCGGGCGGTGCGGCTTCGGGTCTGCGTCCGCCGGGCGCCCCGCCGGTGGCCCTGGTGCCGGGCGCGCTTCGGCCGTTCGCCGAGGTCATCAAGGGCGCCACGCGCAGCGACGGCGTGCTCACCGTCTGGCAGAAGGACGACAAGGTCTGGCTCGAGCTGAAGCCGGGCGATCTCGATACGCCGTTCTTTCTGTCGCCGAAGCTGAAATCGGGAATCGGCGAGCGCGGCTTCTATGGCGGCTCGATGGAAGGCAGCGGCATCGTCGAGTTCCGCCGTATTTACAACCAGGTGCAGCTGGTCTGGAGCAACATCGGCTACACCGCGAAGCCAGGAACGCCGGAGGCGCTGGCGATCGAAGCCGGCTACTCGCCGAGCCTGCTGGCCAGCGCGCCGGTGCTCAGCCTGCCCGAGCCAGAACGCAAATCGGTGCTGGTCGAAGCGAATGCGCTCTTCCTCGCCGACCTGCTGGGCTTCGGCATGGACCTGCAGCGCAGCTATCACCAGGGCTATTCGTTCGACGCGCGCAATTCGGCCATCACCAAGGTGCGGGTGACGCCTGAGATCGTCGTTCTCGAAGTGCTGAGTCACTATGCGACCGCGTCGATCTCGATACCGCAGCCGGGCATGCCAGCGGGCGCGCCCCGGCCGTCGGCGCCGCGATCGTTGCCCGATCCACGCAGCCTCTTTCTCAAAATCCACTATTCGCTGGCCCGCCTGCCTGCCGAGCCGATGCATGGCCGCAAGGCCGACCCGCGTGTTGGCTACTTTCAGAGCGGCTACTTCGATTTCAGCGACGACCTCGAGCGCACGCCGCGGCAACGCTTCGTCAATCGCTGGCGCCTCGAAAAGAAGGATCCGACGGCGGCGCTGTCGGAGCCCGTGAAGCCGATCGTCTACTGGATCGATCGGACCGTACCGCTCAAGTACCGGGCGACCATCACTGCCGGTGTTCTCGAATGGAACAAGGCCTTCGAGAAGATCGGTTTCAAGAACGCGATCCGGGTCAAGGTGGAGCCGGACGATGCCAACTTCGATACGCTCGATTTCGGGGTTGCCTCGATCCGCTGGATGACCAACGCCTCGCCGACGTTCGGCGCCATCGGGCCGAGGCACGTCGATCCGCGCAGCGGCGAAATTCTCGACGCCGACATCGGCATCGAGAGCTTGTCCTCGCGCAACATCCGCGCCGCTCGTTCGCAGGTGCTGACCGCGAGCGGCGTCGACAGCACGTTCGGCGGTGCCGCGCCGCCGGCTGAGCAGAGTCGCCTGCTCGCCGAAGGGCGTTTCTGCGACTACGGCGCCGAGGCCGGCGAGCAGATGAGCTACGGCGCCGACGTGCTCGAGGCGCGCGGCGACCTGCTGCCGGGCAGCCCGGAGGCCGAGGCGTTCGTCGAGGCCTATCTGAAGGACGTGACGATGCACGAAGTCGGCCACACGCTCGGCCTGCGCCACAACTTTCGCGCGTCGCGCGTGTACACGATGAAGCAGCTTGCCGATCCGGCGTTCACCCGGGAACACGGCATCGCCGGATCGGTCATGGACTACTCGCCGATCAATCTCAACGGCCCGGACGAAGCGCGGGCGACATACGGCACGCCGTTCAACGACACCATCGGGCCCTACGACTACTGGGCGATCGAGTACGCCTACAAGCCGCTGCCCTCGGGCCTGAGCGCGGCCGACGAAGCAGCGGCCCTGCAGAAGATCGCGGCGCGCAGCAGCGAGCCGCTGCTTGCCTACGGCACCGACGAAGACAATTTCCTCGGCATTGATCCCGAGTCGCTGCAATCCGACCTCGGCAGCGACGTCGTCGCCTTTGCGAAGAAGCGGATCGCCATTGCGCAGGAGCTGCTCAAGCGCCAGGAGTCGCGCCAGCTGCGCCCCGATCAGGACTACAACCTGCTGAAGCGCTCGGTGAGCTACGCGATTCGCGACGTCTCGCGCTCGGCCTACGTGCTGGCACGCCAGATCGGCGGAGTCCGCACGGTGCGCGATGCGCCGGGCACCGGTCGTGATCCGCTGGTGCCGGTGCCGGCGGCCGAACAGCGCGAAGCGCTCGATGTCATCACCGGTAGCCTGCTTTCGGCCGACAGCCTGCGCATTTCGCCGTCGTTGCAGCGCAAGCTCGGCACCGATTTCAGCGAGCGCCTGGAGGCGCTGAGCGGCGGCGAAGGCTCGGCGCAGACCGACTATTCGGCCTCCGAGGACGTGCTCGGCCTGCAGCGGGCCCTGCTCGCCGAGCTGATGAGCGACACGGTCGCGACGCGGCTGCTCGAGAGCAGCGAAAAAGCGCCGAGCGGCGCCGGCCGCGCCTTGCACATGTCGGAGCTCTACGCTCGCCTGACGCAGGCGGTGTGGAGCGAGCTCGACGGGCGCGGCGACATCGCACCGCTGCGCCGCGACGTGCAGCGCGATCACGTCAACCGCATCGCGGCATTGCTGATCCGGCCCGGGTCGGCGAGCCGCGCCGACACGCGCAGCGTCGTTCGGTTCCAGGCCAAGGCCCTGCTCGAACGCATCCGTGGCGCCGCCAACCGGCCCGGCTTGAGTGAGGAATCGCGAGCCCATCTGGCCGACAGCGCCGACACCCTCGAGCAGGCCCTGGCGGCGAAGCTGCAACGCGTCGGCGCCTGAGGGCGGCCACGAGCCGGGTGGTGCCGGCGCAGTGCTGCATCTTGCCGCCCCGGAGCAGGCTCGGCGCCGTCGTTCGTGCTCTGCTTCCGGTGCTTCGTCGCAGGGCCGGCCTCGCGCGCCGGCGGCCGGCTATCGTCGCGTCATGATTCCTTCGAGCGTGGAGAGGCCGCCGTTACGGCCGACCTGGACCGCGATCGTCGGCGCCCTGACCTGGCAGCGCGCCGTCGTCGCAGCCTTGCTGGCGGTGCTTGCGGCAAGCGCTCTGAATCCGATCTTCGCCATTCCGTTCGGCGTCTTGCTGGCGCGGATGCTGTTCATCGCTGCGTTGCTGCTGCTCGTCTTCAGCGTCGCCGGCGCATGGCGGTCGAGTCGCTTGCCACCTTGGCTGGCGCAGGTGCTTGCGGTCGTCGTCGCCGCGCCGTTCGCCACGCTGCTCGCCTACCTGCCGAGCATCGACGGTCGTATCACCAACCTTCTCAGTCACGAGGGCAGGGTGATGGGCTTCATCGACATCACGGCGACGGTGCTCTTCATCGCGCCGCTGCTTGCCCTCGGCGCGCTCTACCGCGAGCGAGACGCGCAGGCGCGCTCGGCCCAGCTCGCCTTCGCGCTCGAGCGCAGCACGCTGGAGAAAGCGGCACTCGATGCCCGATTCAAGCTGTTGCAGGCGCAGATCGAGCCGCACTTTCTCTTCAACACGCTGGCCAACGTTCAGGAGCTCGTCGAGTCGGGCTCGTCCCAAGCCGGCCCCGTGCTGCGCAGCCTGATCGCCTATCTGCGTGCAGCCATGCCGAAGCTGAACGCCAGCGTGACGACGCTCGGCGGCGAGATCGAGCTCGCTCGCGCCTATCTCGAGCTGATGAAAATGCGCATGCCCGATCGCCTGGCGTTCTCGATCGATCTGCCCGACGACCTCGCCGCGGTCGAGTTCTTGCCGATGAGCGTGCTGACGCTGGTCGAGAACGCTGTGCGCCATGGCATCGATCCAGGCGAAAGCGGCGGCCGCATCGACGTCGTCGTGCGGCGGGAAGCTGCGGGTGAAGCGATCCGGGTCCGCGTCGTCGACAGCGGCACCGGGATGAGCGAATCGGCCGTGCCGGGCACCGGTCTCGCCAACCTCGAAAGCCGGCTGCGCGGCTTCTTCGGTGCGGCCGCGCGCCTGGAGCTGCACGACGCCGTGCCGCACGGCCTCAGCGCCGAGCTTGTCTTCGTACCGCACAGCCCGGACGCGTCGTGACGGGGCCGACCGCGCTTATCGCCGACGACGAGCCGCTGCTGCGCAAGCGCCTGCGCTCGCACCTCGGCCGGCTCTGGCCCGAGCTCGATATCGTCGCCGAGGCGCGCAACGGAATGGAAGCGATCGAGCTGTTCGAGACGCACCTGCCGCAGGTCGTTTTTCTCGACGTGCAGATGCCGGGGCTGAACGGCATCGACGCGGCGCGCTCGATCGCGCGGCGCGCCGAGATCGTTTTCGTCACCGCCCACGAGCACTACGCGGTGCAGGCTTTCGAGCAGGGCGCGGTCGACTACGTCGTCAAGCCGTTCGAGGAAGCGCGCGTTGCCGATTCGGTGGCGCGGCTGCGTGCTCGCCTGGTCGAGCCGCGCGCGCTTCCGGCCGGTTTCGACGCCGTGCTGGACCGGCTCGCGGCGGAATTGAAGTCACGCCGCGGCGGCGACCCGGCGGCTCCCTATCTGCGCTGGATCCGTGCGTCCGTCGGCGCCAGCGTGCGCCTCATTCCGGTCGAACAGGTGGCCTTTCTTCGCTCCGACGAGAAGTACACGCTGGTCGCCTGGGACGGCGGCGAGGCTCTCATCAGGAAGACGATCCGCGAGCTTGCCGACGAGCTCGACCCGGAGCTCTTCGCGCAGATCCATCGTTCGGTGATCGTCAACCTGCGACGGGTGGCGCAGATCGATCGCGGCTTCAACGAAACCGCGGAGGTGCGGCTCAAGGACCGGCGTGAGGTGCTGCCGGTGAGCCGCAGCTTTCTGCACGTCTTTCGGCAAATGTGACAGCGGCGAGCCTTCGCTGCTTCATTCGACGCGATGGGCGTCGGTCGCCTGGGTTTCCGCGGCGAGCCGGGTTGCCGCGTCGCGGTGCCCGGTGATCGTCACCGCGCGCAGCATCACGAATTCGGCCGCGGACTCGCGATGCGCGACGATCGTCACGGTCGGCAGCGTCACCACCTTCATCGGCGCTGCGCCCGTGTGGTGAGTGTTGAACATCTCCGAGCCGATTGCGGCCGTGCCGGCGATCAGCAGGCCGAAGGTCAGAACAGCGGAAAGAACGTTGTCGGTCATGATCGGCTCCTTGTGGCAGGTGCATCGCTCGATGCGTTGACGCCAATGTATTCAGCGCTCGTGACAGTTCATAGCGCCTTGCGACGAAGCGGGCAAAGCCGCTGACGAACCGCGCGAGATACCGACGGGCGGCGTGCCGCGCGCCGGCCACTACCCGCTCAGGCGCGCTCCGATTGCCGCGTTTCGTCGAACAGCGACTGCTTGAAGACGGCCGATTCGGTACGGTCGTTCATCGCCCACAGCAGCAGGGCGCGGCCCGACATCGGCTTGGCGAAGAGGAAGCCCTGCAGCTCGTCGCA
>JBDTIO010000504.1:0-3298 GCA_039936375.1 Caldimonas sp.
GCCTGCCGGTGCGCGTCATGCACTGGATCAACGTCTTCTGCCTGACGATCCTGCTGATGAGCGGGCTCAACATCTTCAACGCCCACCCGGCGCTCTACTGGGGCCAGGCCGGCAATTTCGCGCGGCCGTGGCTGTCGCTGCGGGCCGAGAACTCGCCGACCGGGCCGGTCGGCAAGACGCAGATCGGCGACGCCGAGTTCACGACGAGCGGGGTGCTCGGCCTGTCGACGGTCGACGGCACTCCGACGGCGCGCGGTTTTCCGAGCTGGGCAACGATCCCCGGGCCGCAGTGGCTGGCGATGGCTCGCCACTGGCACCTGTTCTTCGCCTGGCTGTTCGTCGCCAATGGCATCTGCTACGTGCTCTACACGGTCTTCAGCCGTCACCTGGTGAAGGATCTGGTGCCGACCCGAGCCGAGCTGAAGAGCATCGGCCGCTCGATCGTCGATCACATCAAGTTCAAGCACCCGAGCGGCGAGGCCGCGAAACGCTACAACGTGCTGCAGAGCCTGACATACCTCATCGTCATCTTTGTCCTGTTGCCGCTGATCGTGCTTTGCGGCATGGCGATGTCGCCGCGCATCGACACCATCTTCACCGGCTGGGTCTCGCTGGTCGGCGGCCGGCAGTCGGCGCGATCGCTGCATTTCCTGGCCGCGTTCGGCTTGCTGCTGTTCGTCTTCATTCACGTTGCCGAAGTGATCATCGCCGGCGTCTGGAACGAGATGCGCTCGATGGTCACCGGCTGGTACGTGATGCCCGCCGAGCAGGCGAAGAAAGAGGTGCAGCCATGACGAAGACCTTCACGCTGATGCGTGCCCGCCAGCGCAGCCGGCGCAACGTTCTGCGCGGGGCCATGGTCGCCGCCGGTGCGGCGGCGCTGGCGGGTTGTGACAAGCTCTCGAACAACGAGGCCTTCGTCAATACGCTGAAGAGCTCGCAGTACCTGAGCCGTGCCGCCCAGAAGGTGGTGGCGCCGCGGTCGGCGATGGCGCAGGAGTTCAGCCAGAGCGACGTCGCGCCGAGCTTTCGCGGCAACGGCACGCTCAATCCCACGGACGCCGACTACCAGGCGCTGCTCGCGGCGAAATTCGCGAACTACGAGCTGATGGTGGGTGGCCTGGTCGAGAAGTCGGCGTCGTTCACGCTCGAGCAATTGCGCGCCATGCCGTCGCGCACGCAGATCACGCGCCACGACTGCGTCGAGGGCTGGAGCTGCATCGGCAAGTGGAAGGGCACGCCGCTCGGCCCGATCCTCGACCAGGTCAAGCCGCTGCCGCAGGCGAAGTACGTCGTCTTTCGCTGCTTCGACTCGATGGACGGGCCGACGCTCGATGGCCACGACTCGCGCTACTACGAGAGCATCGACCTCGCCGAGGCGCATCACGCCCAGACGATCCTCGCCTACGAACTCAACGACCAGCCGCTGCCCGTCGCCAACGGCGCGCCGATCCGCTGCCGCGTCGAGCGCCAGCTCGGCTACAAGCAGGCCAAGTACGTGCGCGCGATCGAGCTCGTCGCGAGCTTCGCCAGCATTCGCGGCGGCAAGGGCGGCTACTGGGAAGACGAAGGCTACGAGTGGTACGGCGGCATCTGAGGACTATTCCATGAACATTGCATCCATGAGGCGTATCGCTGGCGCCGCGCTTCTGGCTATTGCCGCGATCTCGGCTTCGGCCAAGGAAGTGCCGTTCACGCAGGCCGCTTTCGGCCGGGCCGTGGCCGCCGGTCAACCGGTCATCGTCGACATCCAGGCTTCGTGGTGCCCCACCTGCAAGGTGCAAAAGCCGATCGTGGCGAGCCTGCTGCAGGAGCCGAAGATGAAGAACGTGACGCTCTTTTCGGCCGACTTCGATACAGAGGCGGCGCTGAAGAAGCAGCTGCATGTCGTGCAGCAGAGCACCTTCGTGGTCTTCAAGGGTGGCAAGGAAGTGGGCCGCTCGACCGGAGAGACGAGGAAGGACGCGATCGCCGCGCTCTTCGACAAGGCGCTCTAGCGTCGTGCCGCTCGGCTGATCGCCGATGGATTTCGGCGTCGCCACGTTCGCGCTGGCCTTTGCGGCCGGTGCGTTGTCGACACTGTCGCCCTGCGTCGTGCCGTTGCTGCCGATCCTCGTCGCCAGTGCCGTCGCGCAGCATCGGTTCGGCCTGTACGCGCTTGCGGCGGGACTCGCACTCTCGTTCACCGCGGTCGGCCTTTTCGTTGCCACGATCGGGGTGTCGATCGGCATCGATTCCACCGTTCTGCATCGCGTCGCCGGCGCGCTGCTCGTGGTCTTCGGCGCGGTGATGGCGCTGCGTCGCCTGCAGGCTGCGTTCGCTGCGGCGACGGCGCGCCTCGCTGGCGGCGGCAACGCGCTGCTGGCGCGCACCTCCGGCCGCGGCGGCGCCGGCCAGTTCGTCGTCGGCCTCCTGCTCGGCATCGTCTGGACGCCGTGCGTCGGGCCGACGCTTGGAGCGGCGAGCACGCTGGCCGCGCAAGGCAGCCGGCTCGGCGAGGTGGCGGCGTTGATGCTGGTCTTCGGCATCGGCGCGGCGACGCCGCTGGTCGTGCTGGGCTCGCTGTCGCGGCGACTCGGCGGCCGCGTGCGTGGCCGGTGGCTCGTCGCCGCCGACGTCGGGCGTCGCTTGCTGGGTTTGGCGCTCGTCGTCGTCGGCCTCGTCATCGTCCTCGGCTTCGACAAGCAGGTCGAGTCGTGGCTGGTCGATCACTCGCCCGACGTCTTGACCGAGCTGACGACGCAGTTCTGAGTTTTGTAGTCAGCGCCGGGACGGCCTTTCGCTCGTCACTTTGCGTTGCCATCAACGGCCTCGGTAAAATTTCGGCCCGTCTATCGACAACTATCGACGACGATAGCGAACCGCGATGCGCGGCGCTCACGAGGAAATTCATGGCCGGTCATTCGAAGTGGGCAAACATCCAGCATCGCAAGGGCCGCCAGGACGAGAAGCGCGGCAAGGTCTGGACGCGCCTGATCCGCGAGATCGTCGTCGCGGCCCGCCACGGCGGCGGCGACCTGTCGATGAACCCGCGCTTGCGCCTGGCGGTCGAGAAGGCCAAGGGCTCGAACATGCCGGCCGACACGATCAAGAAGAACATCGACAAGGCGACCGGCAACCTCGAGGGCATGCACTACGAGGAGATCCGCTACGAGGGCTACGGTATCGGCGGCGCGGCGATCATCGTCGACTGCGTCACCGACAACCGGGTGCGCACGGTGGCCGAGGTGCGTCATGCCTTCAGCAAGTACGGTGGCAACCTCGGCACCGAAGGCTCGGTGGCGTTCCAGTTCAAGCA
>JBDTIO010000505.1:0-12598 GCA_039936375.1 Caldimonas sp.
CGCTGCCGCCGCTCGCCTACCTGCCGCTCATCATCATCTGGTTCGGCATCGACGAGACGCCGAAGGTGCTGCTCATCTTCCTGAGCTGCTTCGCGCCGCTCGCGCTCGCCGCGCGCGCCGGCATGAAAAGCGCCTCGCAGGAGCAGATCAACGCCGCCTACTCGATGGGCGCGAGCTACATGCAGGTGATCCGCCACGTCATCCTGCCGTCGGCCCTGCCCGACATCCTGATCGGCATGCGCATCGCCATCGGCTTCGGCTGGACCACGCTGGTCGCCGCCGAAATGGTGGCCGCCAGCGTCGGCCTCGGCCAGATGGTGCTCAACGCGTCGAACTTCCTGCGCACCGACATTGTCATCATGGGCATCATCGTGATCGGCGTCGTCGCCTATCTGTTCGACCTCCTGATGCGCTGGTCAGAAAGAAAGCTCGTGCCCTGGAAGGGGCGGATGTAAGGGGCTTCAGCCCGGAGGACAGCGCAGCGCGGAGATATTGTGTGCTAGGATGTACACAACAGAAACACTCTCCGCATCATGTCCACCACCATGACCATCCGCCTCGAAGACGAGGTCAAGGACCGGCTCGATCGACTGGCCGAATCGACCCATCGCAGCAAGTCTTTTCTGGCCAGCGAGGCGATCCGCGAGTTCGTAGAGAACAACGAATGGCAGATCGCCGAGATCCGGGCGGCACTGAAGGAAGCCGACGCCGGCGACTTCGCCGGCGACAAGGAAGTGCTGGCACTGGCCAAGAAGTGGAAAGTGAATGCAGCTTAGATGGTTGCGCAAGGCCTTGCGCAACCTGGAAGACGAGGCGGCATTCATCGCCAATGCTGACCCGATAGCGGCGCGCCCGGTCGTCGGGCGGGTGCTTGACGCCGTGGCGGCGCTCAGCGAACAGCCGGGCCTCGGCCGCCCGGGGCGTGTGCCCGGCACACGCGAGCTGGTGGTACTGAAAACACGCTACCTCGTACCCTACCGGGTGCGCCGCGACTCTGTCGAAATCTTGCGCGTCGTTCACACTTCACGCCGACTTCCGCAAGACTAGCAGGGCAAAGCGGAAACCCCTGACGACCATGATCGAGATCGCGCCGCGCCTGTTCGGCACATGGGTTCGAACGGTCAACACCACGACCCTGCGCGCCGACTTCATCGCCGGCATCCTCGGCGCCCTGCTGGTCCTGCCGCAAGGCTTCGCCTTCGCGACGCTGGCCGGGCTGCCGCCCGAATACGGCCTCTACACGGCGATCGTGCCCTGCACCATCGCCGCCTTGTTCGGCTCGAGCCGCCACGTCGTCTCGGGGCCCACCAACGCCAACTCGCTGGCCCTGTTCGCGACGCTCGCACCGCTCGCGCTCGTCGGCTCGCCAACCTACATTCAGCTGGCGCTGGCGGTGACCGTCATCGTCGGCGTCATGCAGTTCCTGATCGGCGCGCTGCGCCTCGGCGCGATCGCGAATTTCATATCGCCGGCGGCACTGCGCGGCTTCATGAGCGGCGCCGCGGCGCTGATCGCGCTGCATTCGCTGACCGACCTGCTCGGCCTGACGGCGCCGACCACGCATGGCCTGCTGGCGCTGTTCGAGGACATCGGCCGGCACCTTGGCGACATCGCGCCGGCCGCTTTTGGCGTCGGCGTGTTCACGATCCTGATCTCGCTTGCCGTCAGAGCGTGGCTGCCGCGCTGGCCCTACATGCTGACGGGCCTGGTTGCAGCGACGGCCGCGGCAACGGCCCTGAACCATTTCGTCTTCGGCTCGCCCGCCAATCACGACTGGATCGCCGTCGTCGGCACGATCCCGCCGATATGGCCGCGCTTTCATCTGCCGGAGGTGAGCCCGCGGGCGATCCCCGATCTCATCGGCATCTCGTTTGCGTTGACCATCGTCGCGCTCGGCCAGTCGATCTCGATCGCCAAGGCGGTGGCCGAACGCTCCGGACAGGCCATCGATGCCAATCGCGAGTTTCGCGGCCAGGGCCTGTCGAACATCGTCGGTGGATTCTTCTCTTCGTACGTGTCGTGCGGCTCGCTGAACCGCTCGATGCCGAACTACGAGGCGGGCGCGCAGACGCCGCTGGCCGCCGTGTTCGCCTCGTTGTTGCTGATCATCCTCATCGCCGCGAGCTCATCGCTGCTCGCGCTGATTCCAATGGCCGCCATCGCCGGTCTGCTGATGCTGATCTCATGGACGCTCCTCGATTTGCCGGGCTGGCGCAAGCTCTGGCAAGCGAGTCGTTCCGATTTCGCGATTGCCGCAGCGACCTTCGTCGCGACGATCTCGATCCGCATCGAGATGGCGATCCTGCTCGGCACGATCCTGTCGCTCGTCACCTACCTCTATCGGACCTCGAAGCCGGCGCTACGCGTCATGGGATTCGACTCGACCGAGCCGACCCGCAAGTTCGTGGTGCGCGAGCATGTCCCGTCGCCGCTCGGCGAGTGCCCGCAGCTGAAGATGGTGCGCATGGAAGGCGAGGTCTATTTCGGCGCCGTGCCATGGGTCGACGACCAGCTGCGCGACCTGCGCACGCCACGCCATGCGCCCAAGCATCTGCTCGTCATGGCCAAGAGCATGAACTTCATCGACCCTTCGGCCGCCGACATGTGGCGCAACTAACTGCAGACGCGCCGCGCCGCCGGCGGCGACCTCTATTTTCATCGACCACGAGCGCCGGTGATGCAGCTCTGGCAAAAGCTCGGCTTCATCGCCGAGCTCGGCGTCGATCACATCTTTCCGGCCAAGCGCGTCGCCATCGACACGATCTTCCAGCGGCTCGATCGCGATATCTGTTCGCACTGCACCGTCCGTGTCTTCGAGGAATGCAAGACCTTGCCGGCGCCGGTCGAGCCTTTCCTGCCGGCGCAGGCGATGCCCGTCCCGGCGCTGCAGCCGGCCCCGATCACCGCCTCCGTCACGCCGTGATCGACGTCGATCGAGAGCGCTGGAGGCGTCTCTCGCCTCCACTGGACGGGCTGCTCGATCTGGAGCCGCAATCACGTGCGGCGCGGCTCGAAGCATTGCGCCGCGAAGGCTCCAAGCCGGAGCTGTTCTCGAAGGACGCCGACCTGGTGCGTAGCGAAACCAACCGCCTCGGCAGGATCGTGCGCGACGCCCACGTCGCCCTCGAGTAGGCGAACGCAGCGCCGCGACTTCCTCAGCCGGGCACCGCCCCTTGCCGCTTCGCGGCCGAGCCGATCGCCGCCGCGCTCGCCGCCGAGACGATGCCGGCGAACAGCACGTACATGCAGATCTGCCACGGCTGGCCGCCGCCCGACTTCAGCAAGGCCGTGGCGATGATCGGTGTGATGCCCGAGGCGAAGATGCCGGAGAACTGATAGACGAACGAGATGCCGGTATAGCGGACCTTGGCGTCGAACAGGTCGCAGAACAGCACCGCCTCGGGTCCGTAGATCGAGGCGTAGAGGATGCCGAAGGGCACGACGATCGCCAGCCACACCAGCAGCACATTGCCGCCGCTGTGCGTCATGAGCCAGAACGCCGGGAACGCCGAGATCGCGGTGACGAGCGAGCCCCACATGTAGACCTTGGCCCGGCCGATCCGGTCGGCGAGTTGGCCGAACATCGGGATGGTGACGATCATCACGAGGGCGGAAATCATGACGCCGAGCAACGCCTCGGTACGCGTGATCTTGACGGTATTGACGAGATAGCCGATCGCGAACACGGCAAAGACGTTGAAGAACACGCCGTCGATGTAGCGCGCGCCCATGCCCTTCAGGATATTGCCCGGATATCGGCGCAGCATGTCCATGAACGGGATGCGGAGCTGTTCGTTCTTCGCTTTGATGGCCGCGAACTCGGGCGTCTCCTGCAGGTTGAGGCGGATGTAGAGGCCGACGCCGACCATTGCCGCCGAAATCAGGAAGGCGACGCGCCAGCCCCAGGCGAGGAACTGCTCGTCGGTCAGCAGCGACGAGAGCAGCGCGACCACGCCCGAGGCGAGGCACAAGCCGATCGCCAGGCCGATCTGCGGCAGCGACGCGTAGAAGCCGCGCTTCTCCGGCGGCGCATATTCGTAGGCCATCAGCACCGCTCCGCCCCACTCGCCGCCCAGGCCGATGCCCTGGAGCACGCGCAGCAGCAGCAACAGCAGCGGCGCGGCGACGCCGATCTGGGCGTAGGTCGGCACGAGGCCGATCAGGAAGGTGGCCACGCCCATGATCATCAGCGTCATGATGAGCATGTTCTTCCTGCCGATGCGGTCGCCGAAGTGGCCGAAGATGACGCCACCGAGCGGCCGCGTGACGAAGCCGACGGCAAAGGTCGTATAGGCAAGCAGCGTCGCCACCACCGGGTCGCTGCCCGGGAAGTAGAGCTTGTTGAAGACGATGCCGGCGACGACGCCATAGAGAAAGAAGTCGTACCACTCGATCGTCGCGCCGACCAGCGCCGAGACGACGACCCTGCGGATCGTCTGTTCGTTGTTCATGCCCATGCTGCTCCCTCGTGTCGTGGTGGTGAATCGAATTCGCTCAAGCCCCGTGCCGCGCGTCCTCGCGGATCATGTCGGCGGCCTTCTCGGCCATCATCACGGCCGGCGCATTGGTATTGCCCGAAACGAGCGTCGGCATTGCCGAGCAGTCGATGACGCGCAGCGACAGAACGCCGCGCACACGAAGGCGCTCGTCGAGCACCGACATGCGGTCGTTGCCCATCTTGCAGGTGCCGGTCGGGTGAAAGATCGTGGCACCGTTGTCGCGGCAGAACTCGAGCAGCGCTTCGTCGCTGGCTACCTGCGGACCGGGCGTGACCTCGCGCTCGACGAGAGGCCGCATCGCCGCCGACGCCGCGATCGCGCGTGCGGCCCTGACGCCGGCCACCGTCGTCCGCCGGTCGAGATCCGTGGCCAGATAGTTGGCGAGCATTTGCGGCGGCTCGAACGGATCGGCCGAGCGAATTCGTACGTGGCCGCGCGACTCGGGTCGCAACTGGCAGGTCGACATCGTGAAGCCGGAAAACGGATGCACCTTGCCACCCGCCATATCGGCCGACAAGGTCGCCACGTGGAACTGGATGTCGGGCGTCTTCGCCTCGGGCAAGGCCCGCATGAAGCAGCCACCCTGGTTGATGCCGACCGCGAGCGGGCCGCTGCGATGCACCAGCCACTGCCAGGCGAGCCGGGCCTGTCCGAGCCACGAATTCAGTTGGTCATTGGTCGTCGGCCGGGTCGATTCGCAGGTGACTCGAATCTGCAGGTGATCCTGCAGGTTCTCGCCGACCCCGGGCACATCGTGAACGACCGGAATGCCATGCGCGCCTAGCAGTGCTGCCGGGCCGATGCCCGAAAGCTGCAGCAGCTGTGGCGACTGGATCGAGCCCGCCGAGAGCAGCACCTCGGCGGCGGCGTGCGCGCTTCGCAGCTCGCCGCCCTGTCGCCAACGCACGCCGACGGCGCGCCGGCCTTCCATGATCACGCTCGATGCGAACGCGCCGGTCTCGATGCGCAGGTTGGCGCGGCCGCGCGCCGGGTCGAGATAGGCTGTGGCGGTGCTGCAGCGCCAGCCCTTCCAGGTCGTCAGCTGGAAGTAACCGGCGCCCTCCTGCGCCGTGCCGTTGAAATCGTCGGTGCGCGGCACGCCGATCTCTTCGGCGCCGGCGATGAAGGCGTCGACAAGCGGATCGCGGCCGCCGATGTCGGACACCTTCAGTGGCCCGTCGCCGCCATGCCATTCGTTGCTGCCGCGCTGGTTGCCTTCCGATTTCACGAAGTACGGCAGCACGTCTCTCCAGGCCCAGCCGCGATTGCCGAGCGCTGACCACCGGTCGTAGTCCTCCCGTTGGCCGCGGATATAGATGAGGCCGTTGATCGAGCTCGAGCCGCCGAGCGTCTTGCCGCGCGGCCAGTAGATACGCCGGCCGTTCATGTTCGGATCGGGCTCGGTGTAGTAGCGCCAGTTGACGCGGTCGCTCCACATCGTCTTGCCGTAGCCGATCGGCAGGTGGATCCAGAGCGAGCCGTCGCGAGGGCCGGCCTCGAGCAGGAGGACGCGAACCGCCGGGTTCTCGCTCAGCCGGGCGGCGAGCACGCAGCCGGCAGAGCCGGCGCCGATCACGATGTAGTCGAACTCGTCGCTCATCGGCGATCGGTCTCCGTTGCGGATTGCGCTTGTCTGATCCAATGGCGGTTCGACCTGTGCCGCTCTTTTGCGGCGATCTTAGGTGCGTAGCTTTCGGAACGCAACGTTCCGTTTTACGAGGTTTACCCGAATGCCCCGAGCCAGAGCAGCGAAGACGGCCCCCAAGGACAGGGGCGGCTCCTCGTCGGCCCGCGCGCTCAAGCTGCTCGCGCTGCTCGCCCACCAAGGCCGGGCGCTCAGCCTCGCCGAGCTCGCCGCGGCGCTGGCCTTGCCGAAGGCGACGGCGCATCGCATCTGCGAGCATCTGGTCGAGCTGCGCTTTCTGGCCCGCGATGTGCAGGAGCGCTCGTTCACGATCGGCCCGTCGCTGCACCAGCTCGCCTACGACACGCTCAATCACGGCGTCGTCCGCGGTCTGCGCCACGAGGTGCTCGCGGCGCTCGTCGGCCGGATCGGCGAAACCTGCAACTTCACGACCTTCGACCGCGCCCAGGTGCTGTATCTCGATCGCGTCGAAGCGGCGTGGCCGTTGCGCCTGACGCTCGACGTCGGCTCGCACGTGCCGCTGCACTGCACCGCCAGCGGCAAGCTTTTCATGGCCTTCATGGCAGCGCCCGAGCGCGAGTCGCTCATCGAGCACATGACGCTGACGCGCATGACACCGACGACGATCATCAGCGCCAAGGCGTTGCGCGCCGGTTGCGAGCGCATCGTCAAGGCCGGCTACTCCTGCGATCGCGAGGAGTTCATCGCCGGGCTGATCGCCGTGGCGGTGCCGGTGCGAGACCGTGCCGGCGCCGTGCGTGCCGCCGTCGCCGTTCACGCGCCGACGGCACGGATGACGCTGCGACGCGCGCTGACCTTGCTCGAGCCGCTGCGCGACGCGGCCAAGAGAATGGAACGCCTGCTGTAGACCGTGCGCACTCGCCGCCGTGGCAACGGGCCGCAAGCCTTGGTGTAAGGTGCGAGCCGTTCCGCCCCAACGATCGACGCGATGAATGCCAAGACACCGGCGAAGCGGCCTGCCCGGACCGCCACGACGACGACAGCCGCTCGTCTGGCCGGCCCGCGACCGACGGCGCGCTTTCGAATGCGCGTCACGGCGGGGGAAACGATCTCCGTCGGCCCGGGGAAGATCTCGCTGCTGGAAGCCATTCAGGAGACGCGATCGATCACCGCCGCTGCCCGCTCGATCGGCATGTCGTATCGGCGCGCCTGGGTTCTCATCGACGAGCTGAACGCATCGCTGAAAAGGCCCGCGGTCCGCTCGGCCAAGGGCGGCGAGCACGGCGGCGGCAGCGACCTCACCGAGGTCGGCGAGTCGCTGATCGGCCTCTATCGGCGCATCGAAGCGCGCGCCGCGAAAGCCTGCGCCGACGACATCAAGGCACTTCTCAAGCTGGTTCGCTATCGCGCGGCGCTTGCGCAGGCACGCCGCGGCGCTAGCCCGGCACGCCGACGATAACGCTCGACGCCTTGAAGATCGCCGTGGCCGGCGTTCCCGTTGCGAGGCCGAGCGACGAGGCGCTTTGCTGCGTCACGATCGCCGCGATCGACAGGCCGCCGCCAACGTCGATGACGACCTCGGCATTGACGGCGCCCGGTTGCACGCGGGTCACCGTGCCGGCGAGCTGGTTGCGTGCCGAAAGTCGGGCCGATTCGAGGTCGGCGACGACGATGACCGACGAAGCCTTGATCAAGGCGAACGTCTCCACGCCCACCGCGAGCCCCAGGCTGGCCGTGCTCTCGCGGGTGACGACAGCGACGATGCGTTGGCCGCCCACGAGCTCGATCTCGACCTCGTCGTTGACGACGCCCGCGGTGAGGCGGCTGATCTTTCCGACGAGCTGGTTGCGGGCACTGGATTTCATGACTGGCTCCCGATGGATCTGCGGGTGCGCGGCGCTGGCGCAGCCGCCTTCGACATGGACGATCTCGTCGGCGAAGGCGTCGACGTCGGCGACATCGTGGGTGATCAGGAGGATCGGCAAGGCGAAGCGGGCCTGCAGCTCGTGCAGCTCGGCGCGTAGCTTGCCGCGCAGCGGCAGATCCATCGCCGCGAAGGGCTCGTCGAGCAGCAAGGCGCGCGGCTCGGCGGCGAGGGCCCGGGCCAGGGCGGCGCGCTGTCGCTGGCCGCCTGACAACTGATCGGGGAAGCGGTCGCCGAGCAGGCGGAGCTCGAGCGCATCGAGCCAGCGCTCAGCAGCCGCATCGGCCGCGTCGCGACGCGGATTGCGCCAGCCCTTGTCGAGACCGAAGGCGATGTTCTGCCGCACGGTGAGGTGCGGGAACAAGGCGTATTCCTGGAATACATAGCCGAGGCGGCGATCGCGCGCGGCGATGTCGATGGCCGCGGCTGAATCGAACAGCGACTCGCCGTCGAAGGCGATGCGGCCCTCGTCGGGGCGCAGCAGTCCGGCGATCGCCTTCAGGCTCAACGTCTTGCCGGCACCCGAGGGGCCGAACAGGACCAGCCGCTGGGCGTCGCTCCTGAACGCGAGGTCGAGGTCGAAGCCGCGCGCGCCCTGGCCCATCTTCTTTCGGATCGCGACGTCCCACTTCATGGTCAAGGCCTCACGAGCGGCCCGGAACGCGCGCCGGCGCCAGCCGCCCGGCGACCAGCAGGACGGCGACGCAGGTGACCGAGGTCAGCAGCACCAGCACGTTGGCCAGACCATCCTGGCCGGCCTGCACCGCTTCATAGACGGCGATCGAGAGCGTCTGCGTCTTGCCGGGGATGCTGCCGGCCACCATCAAGGTCGCGCCGAACTCGCCGAACGCCCGCGCGAAGGCAAGCAGCACGCCGGCAAGGATGCTGCGCCAGGCGAGCGGCAGCGTGATGCGAAAAAAGATCGCCGGCGCCGACAGGCCGAGCACCTTGGCCGCTTCCTCGAACTGCGCATCGACGTTCTCGAACGCAGCGCGTGCCGACTTGCAGACGAACGGAAACGCAACCACGGTGGCCGCGAGCACAGCGCCCTGCCAGGTGAAGATGAGATTGATCCCGAACTCGTGCTCGAGCCAACCGCCGAGCCAACCGCGCCGACCGATCACGACGAGCAGGTAGTAGCCGAGCACGGTCGGCGGCATCACCAGCGGCAAAAGCAGGATGGAGTCGACGAGCTCGCGGCCCGGAAAGCGCCAGCGTGCCAGCGCGTAGCCCGCGGCGACGCCGAGGATCAGGTCGAGGCCGGTGGCACAAAGGGCAACCTTCAGCGACAGCGCGAGAGCAATCCACGCTGCCTCCACGACGCTGGCCTACAGCTTGCCGAAGCCGCACCTGGCAAGCGCCGGCCGATCGGTCGGCGGCAGCACGCAGGCGATGACCGAGCGTGCTGCCTTCATGGCCATCTGCAAAGGCAACGGAAATGCATGGCGAACTATAACGAGCTCGATCGGCGGCCTCGACGGCGTACCGTCTATCGCTTCGAGCAGCGAGCTACGGCACCGAAGACTCGCTCGTTCGGTGCTACGCCAATCAGATGCGGGTCCGGTTTCATCTCCTGCCGCTCGGCAGCGGCGGTCTCGTGCCGCGGTTCGTCGCCTCGCCGCCGGACGTTCACCGTAACATCGTCACGCACTTCGCATCCGTCCTCCATCTCCATGACTGGTTCTTCTTCTCGACCGACGCGCCGCGCCGACGGTCTGCTGGCCCTGCCGATAGGTACCTTCATCGGCTTTGCGCTGGCCTTCCTTTGCGTCGTGCTGGTGGCCTATGGCTCGTGGCGTTCGCTGGCGGAGCGATCGGTCGCGGCCGACCGCGTCTCTGCTTCGCTCGAGGTGATCACCCGGACGCAAGGCGTCCTCTCGACGATCAAGGACGCCGAAACGGGGCAGCGCGGCTTCCTCCTGACCGGATCGGAGGCTTATCTCGAGCCCTATAACGTCGCCCGGGCGGATCTGGCACCAGCACTGAAGAGCTTGCGCGACGTCGCGTTCGGCAGCCCGGGGCAGCTGCGCCGCGTCGACGAGCTCGCCTCGCTCGCGGCGGAAAAGATGAGCGAGCTGGCAGAAACGGTGGCGCTGGGCCGCGCCGGCAAAAAGGACGCCGCCCTCGCCATCGTCAGCAACGCCCGCGGCAAGGCGGCGATGGACCGCATTCGAATTGCCGTCGACGACGCTGTGCGCAGCGAGCAAGGGATCCTCGCGGCGCGGCAGATCGAATGGCAGGACGCCGTGCAGAAGAGCGCCCTGATCAGCGGCGGCGGCTCCGCCGTGCTGCTCTTTCTGATCGTCGCCGCCGCGCTCACCGCTTCTCGCGACTACCGGGCGCAGAAAACGCAAGCCTGGATTCGCAGCGGCCAGCTCGGCCTGGCCGAAACGATCGCCGGCGAGCAGCGCCCGGCGGCGCAGGCCGATCGCGCCCTGTCGTTTCTCGCCACCTACCTGCATGCCCAAGTCGGCGCCTTCTATGTCGCCGACGACGCCGGTGGCTTTCGTCGTGCCGCCGGCTACGCCTTCGACGTAAGCGGCGAGCGGCGCATCGACGCCGGGACCGACCTGCTCGCCCAGGCCGCCAAGGACGGCCGCCCGCTGCACGTCACCGACGTCCCGGAGGGCTATCTTCCGGTCTCCTCGGCGCTCGGCACCGCGGCGGCGCGCGAGCTGCTGGTGGCGCCGGCGAGCGCCGATGGCGTCGTGCAGGCGGTCGTCGAGCTCGGCTTTTTCGGCCGTGTCGATGCCGTCGACGAAGAGCTGATGGCGCGCTTGTCGGAAACGCTCGGCCTGGCGGTTCGAGCCGCGAGGGATCGCGTGCGGGTCCAGGAATTGCTCGAGGAAACGCAGCGTCAGGCGGAAGAGCTGCAGGCGCAGCAGGAAGAGCTCAGGGTCGGCAACGAAGAGCTCGAGCAACAGGGCCGCGTGCTCAAGGAATCGCAGGCAATGCTCGAATCGCAGCAGGCCGAGCTGGAGCAGACCAACTCGCAGTTGTCGGCGCAGGCCGGGCTGCTCGAGCGGCAGAACGACGCCCTCTCCGATGCCCAGGCCACGCTCGGCGAACGTGCCGACGCGCTCGAGCGCTCGAACCGGATCAAGAGCGAGTTCCTCGCCAACATGAGCCACGAGTTGCGCACACCGCTGAACTCGACGCTGATCCTGGCCAAGCTGCTGGCCGACAACAAGACGGGCAACCTCAACGCCGAACAGGTGAAATTCGCCGAGACCATCGGCTCGGCGGGCAACGACCTTCTCGGGCTGATCAACGACATCCTGGACCTGTCCCGGCTCGAAGCCGGCAAGGTCGACGTCGATGCCGAGCCGGTATTCATCGCCCGGGCGATCGACGCGATGCAGAAGACCTTCGAGCCGATGGCGGCGCAACGCGCGCTCGGCTTCGCCGCCGTGGTCGATGCCGGCACGCCGCCGAGCATCGTCACCGATGCCAAGCGGCTGGCGCAGGTCCTGCGCAATCTCATCGCCAACGCGCTCAAGTTCACCGAGCGTGGCGAAGTCACGCTTCGCGTCTTCGCGCCCGACGACGCCAGCGTCGCATTCGCCGTTCGCGATACCGGCGTCGGCATCGACCCGGCCCATCAGGAAGCGATCTTCGAGGCGTTTCGCCAGGCTGACGGCAGCACCCAGCGCAAGTACGGCGGATCGGGCCTCGGCCTGTCGATATCGCGCGACCTCGCGCGACTTCTCGGCGGTGACATCACGGTGCAAAGCGCCGCCGAATCGGGCAGCGTCTTCACCTTGAGACTGCCTCGTGTGTTCGTGCCGCGCACCGCGCCGGTCGCTGCCGATGCCCGCATGGCGCGCACGCTGCACGGCGCGCCGCCCGAGCCCGCCCACGGCGCAGGCCCCGGCGCCGCAACCGCGCGGGCGACAGTGCCGCAACCGCCACCGGCGCCGAGCAGCTTCGACGACGATCGCAACCAGCTGCGGCCCAACTCGCGCCTGATCCTCGTCATCGAGGACGACTCGCGCTTCGCCGCCATCTTGCGCGACCTGGCCCGCGAAATGGGCTTTCAATGCGTCGTCACGCTGAGCGCCGGGGAGGGTCTGACCGCGGCCGCGGCCTACCGGCCGAGCGCGATCCTGCTTGACATGAACCTGCCCGACTTTCACGGTCTCGGCGTGCTCGACCAGCTGAAGCGAAACCCGCAGACGCGCCACATCCCCGTGCACGTCGCTTCGGTTGCAGACTACAGCCGCGAGGCGCTCGAGCGCGGCGCCGTCGGCTATGCCCTGAAGCCGGTCAAGCGCGAGGAGCTGATCCAGGCGCTGAAAGCTCTGGAGGCGAAGTTCTCGCAAGGCCTTCGCCACGTTCTCGTCGTCGAGGACGATGCCCGTCAGCTCGAGAGCATCAACCGCCTGCTCGCCAACGAGGACGTGCGCATCGTCGGCGTCGCCAGCGCGGCCGAGGCGCTGGCTCGCCTGCAGGAATCGACCTTCGACTGCATGGTGATGGACCTGCACCTGCCCGACCTGAGCGGCTACGAGCTGCTCGAGAAGATGGCGTCGCGCGACGACGTGTCGTTTCCGCCGGTCATCGTCTACA
>JBDTIO010000506.1:0-2749 GCA_039936375.1 Caldimonas sp.
AAGAGGGATCTTCTGGGCAGCCTCACAGCGACTGAGCGTGCTCCTTGAGAGCGTCGACGGTCTCGGTAAAGCCGTGCCGTTCGAGATCAAGTAGCAGGACTTCGGCCGTCTTCTCTGGCCGGTTGAACCGCTCGCGCATTTGGCGGATCGCCGCGACAGCCCGACCCGGATCAAGGCTTATCGTGTCGGCGATGAAGGCGTCCGCCGACTTTGCTTCTAGGTCGAGAGGCTCAAGAATCGAGGCCGGGAAATGCTTTAGGTTTTCCGTCACGATCACGGAAGCCCGCGTTTTGAGCGCCGCCGCCACGACGTGCGCATCACCCTGGTCGGGCAAGTCGGACAGGCTCGCCACCAGCCGCTCGAAGCCTGTAACGGCGGCCTCCTCGAAGGCGGCTTCCATTTTCTGACGTTGTCGCGTGGCCTCATGGGCTGGCTCGGTATGCCCCCGCGCTTCGAAGGCCTTAGCCAGTGCCCGTTCCGTCTCATCGAGGATCTTCGCCGACCAGCTGAGCCGGTAGAAGTCCCATTTGGCCAAAGACAGTAGCATGTTGCGCCCGAGGACGTCGAACAGGGAGCAAGCGTCCACCAGAACGGTGAACCGATTGGCGAACACCGCTACAGAAACTGCGCGTCGATTTCCGCAAGCTGGGCCAGGGCCTGTTCGCGCTTCTCGTCGCGGCGCCGCTTGTAGCCAAACAGTTCTTCGGCGCGGATGCGGCGGTGGCGACCGACCAACTCATGCGACATTTCGCCGCGCTCGAGCAGCCCAATGAGATAGGGCCTGGACACATGAGGATGTCTGCCACCTGTTGCGTCGTTAGCATCTGGCTCACCGGAACGAGCGTCACCGCGTCGCCGGCACCGATCGGGCGCAGAACCTCGATCAGCAGAGCCGACAACCCAGGCGTCAGGATGATCTCCGCCGCCTTGCCGGTTTCTGGATCAACGACTTTCATGCGCTGATCGGTGTCGCTTGCCACTGCAGCCACGATCTTGCGGAGCTGGTTTGCGGCAGCGCGCTCTCCGGACGAGGGAAGACGACTCCCCAACTCTCGCGCGGTGGCTGGCATCGTCATAATTCTCTCCTACTGCCTGCCCATATTCGCAATATTCGCAATATTCGCAATATTCGCAACGCGCCTCGCGCTGATGGGTTGTGACCGTCTCCGCCTTGGGGCGGCTACCTGTAAGCGCGCCCCCCTCCAGCGTCACCGTCAACTGATAGACAATCGCTATCGGCTGAAGCCCCCTCCCTTCGCACCAGGCGCGGAACACAGCAAAATCCGAGCAGTAAGCTGCCTTGTCGCGCTGCCTTCTCGGCGAGCGCGAAGCCGTGCACGGCGGCCGCTTCGTCGTCGGCGGCGAGCGTGATCACGGTGGCAACGGCATCGATCGGAGCGGGCAGCATGGCGACCAAACTGGCCCAGTCACCTCATAGGATGAAAAACGGCCAACTCGCGGAACAGGGGACGAACATGTCGCAAAACGCTGTTGCAATGACATGTCCATAACGCACAGGCGGGTCTCCTGCCCCCTGTTGACAAAAATCAGGACGCTTGTTCAATGTAAGGATTATCCTTACCATATTTCCATGATCACTAGTACAGCGTTTCCATAGATCGACTCCAATCACGTCGGCTCGGCGGTCTTGTAGGTCCAGCGATGGATTACTGGGTCGCGGTTGATATCGTCGAGGTAGGCGAGGATTCTGGCTTTGAGTTCGGCCTTTGATTGGACTCGGATGTGACGGAGCATGGAGCGCGCCATCTTGGAGAAGAAGCCTTCGACAAGGTTGAGCCAGGACCCGTGCTTGGGCGTGAAGACGAAGGAGAACCGTCCCTCGGGCTGGTTGTCGATCCACGCCTTGGTTTCCTTGGAGATGTGGGCGGAGTGGTTGTCGAGGATCACCTTGATCGCGGTGTCGGCCGGATAGGCGGCATCGAGCTTCTCGAGAAAGCCGACGAATTCGCGCGAGCGGTGGCGGTCCTCGATGCTGGCATGCACCTGGCCAGTGAGCAGGTCGATGCCGGCGAGCAGGCTCAACGTGCCATGCCGCTTGTATTCGTGGTCGCGTGCGAAGGTCGGATGCGTTCCTGGCTGCGGCGGCCGGTCGGGGGCCGTGGTGCCGATTGCCTGGATGCCGGGCTTCTCGTCATAGGAGATGATGGCGACGTTGCTTGCCGCTTGGCTTTCCCGCAGGACGGCGACCTCGCGATAGACGCAAAGCACTTCGGCCATTTTTGTCTCGAACGCCTCGTCGCGCCGTTCAAGGTAGTAGCGCACCTTGTGCGGCTTGACCTCGTGACGCGCCAAGATCTTGCAGACCGTGCCCTGCACGATGTTGGCCATGCACGGATGCCCGGCCGATGCCGCGTGGTCCCGCGCGTGACGCGCCAGCAGCCGCGTGGTCCACAGTTCGTGCGGATATCCCAGGTCCTTGGCCTTCTGACACGCCAACGACACCAGCCACGTTCGAGCGTCCGCTGTGATCAGAGGCGCTTTGCCCGGTCGCGGACTGTCATCCAGGGCCGCCATGACGCCCAACTGTTCGGCGCGGCGCACGCATCGTCGAACGGTGTGGCGCATCACCCCGATCCGCTCGCCAACGGCAACTGACGACGGGTTCGCGTGATAGGCCAAAAGCATCCGCGCCCGCTCGACCCGGATCGCCGGCTCGGTTCGCGATCGAGCAATCGACTCCAGCCGAGTCAGATCATCCGAGTTGACCGAAAATTCCACCACGCGACGA
>JBDTIO010000507.1:0-4300 GCA_039936375.1 Caldimonas sp.
CGCGAACAGGATCGCGCCGAGGGTGAGGTAGTGGCCGAGGGTGACCGTGCCCAACGTCATCGCGCCCACCTCATCGCCTGTCTCCCACCGGCGGCTCAGCCGCGCTCGACGCATCGCGCGGCGCGGCTTCGGGCTGCATCGAGACGATGCGCATGCGGTCGGCCTTCTTCGCCTTGACCTGCTCGGAGGGATAGGTCTTCTTGGTGTCCTTGCGCCCGCGCAGGGTGAGCGAGATCGCGGCGATGATGGCGACCAGCAGCAGCACCGCGGCGATCTGCAGCGGATACAGGTAGCTGGTATAGACCTCGACGCCGAGCAGCTTGGTGTTGCCGAGCTTGAGCGCCGCCGCGCTCATCGGCCGGGCCTCGGTCACGTAGAACCCGGGGATCAGCACGGCCGCCATCTCCAGGGCGATGACGACGCCGACCACCAGCGCCAACGGGAAGTGCTTCCAGAAGCCGACGCGCAGGGCGGCGACGTCGATGTCGAGCATCATCACGACGAACAGGAACAGCACCATCACCGCGCCGACGTAGACCAGCACCAGGACGATGGCGAGGAACTCGGCACGCAGCAGGATCCAGACGCAGGCGGCGCTGAAGAAGGCGAGCACCAGATAGAGCGCCGCATAGACCGGGCTGCGCGCCGTGATGACGCGAAACGCCGCGAACAGCAACACGGCCGAGAAGACGTAGAACAGGGCGGTGGCGGTGGTCCTGGCATGCGATGCGCGCGCGCGTTCGCCGGGCCGCCTCTTGCCGAGGCGGCCAGCGGCTCAACGGTACTTGGCGTCCGCCTCCCTCGCCGCGGCGATCTGAGGTTCGTAGCGGTCGCCGACGGCGAGCAGCATGTCCTTCGTGAAGTACAGGTCGCCGCGCTTTTCGCCGTGGTACTCGAAGATGTGCGTCTCGACGATCGAGTCGACCGGGCAGCTCTCTTCGCAAAAGCCGCAGAAGATGCACTTGGTGAGATCGATGTCGTAGCGCGTCGTGCGCCGGGAGCCGTCTTCGCGCACGTCGCTCTCGATCGTGATGGCGAGCGCCGGGCAGACCGCTTCGCACAGCTTGCATGCGATGCAGCGCTCTTCGCCGTTCTCGTAGCGGCGCAGCGCGTGCAGGCCGCGAAAGCGCGGGCTGAGCGGCGTCTTCTCCTCGGGGTATTGCACCGTCACCTTCTTCGACAGGAAGTGACGGCCGGTGAGACGCATGCCCTTGAAGAGCTCGCTGAGCATGAAGCTCGAGAGGAAGTCCTTGATCGGTGTTGCCTGTGCCATGGCCCTATTTCCAGATGTTCCAGGGCGACTCGATCACCAGTCCGACGACGACCAGCCAGACGAGCGAAACCGGAATGAAGATCTTCCAGCCCAGACGCATGATCTGGTCGTAGCGAAAGCGCGGGAAGGTCGCCCGCACCCAGAGGAACAATGTCGCAATGACGAAGGTCTTGGCGAACAGCCAGAACCAGTTCCAGAACCACATCGACGCGACTACCCACGAGGGCGTGTCCATGCCGACCAGCGAGAACGAGATCGGCGACATCCAGCCGCCAAGGAACATCACCGAGGCGAGCGCCGAGACGAGGATGATGTTGGCGTACTCGGCGAGGAAGAACATGGCGAAGGCCATGCCCGAATACTCGACCATGTGGCCGGCGACGATCTCCGATTCGCCTTCGACGACGTCGAACGGCGCGCGATTCGTCTCGGCGATGCCCGAGATCACGTAGACGACGAAGATCGGCAAGAGCGGCAGCCAGTTCCAGCTAAGAAAGGTGGCGCCATGCGAAGCGAAGAAGCCGCGGCCCTGGCCGAGCACGATGTCGGTCATGTTGAGGCTGGCCGAGACCATCAGCACGACGACGAGGGCGAAACCCATCGCGATCTCGTAGCTCACCATCTGCGCCGACGCGCGCAAGGCGCCGAGGAAGGCGTACTTCGAGTTCGAGGCCCAGCCAGCGATGATGACGCCGTAGACCTCCATCGAGGTGATCGCCATCAGGAACAGCAGCCCGGCATTGATGTTCGACAGCGCCTTCTGCGGCCCGAACGGCATCACCGCCCAGGCGGCGAGCGCCGGCATGATCGTCATTACCGGGCCGAGGAAGAAGAGGCCCTTGTTGGCCGCGGTGGGAACGATGATCTCCTTGAAGATCAGCTTCACGGCGTCGGCGATCGGCTGCAACAGGCCGAACGGGCCGACCCGGTTCGGGCCCGGGCGGATCTGGCTCCAACCGATGGCCTTGCGCTCCCAAAGCGTGAGGTAGGCGACGCAGCCGAGCAGCGGGATCAGGAGCGCGACGATCCGCACCAACGCCCAGACAGTCGGCCAGGCGGCGCCGAACGTCGACGCGCCGAAAGTGGTGATGGAGTCGATCGTCACCGTTCGCCCTCAGGCCGCGCTCGCGGCCGCGACGCCGGCGCCCTGCGTCTCGTTTTCGAGCGCGATCTCGAGCGACCCGAACATCGGGCCAAGCGCCGCGGTGAGCGGATGGGCCGCCGAAATTCGCAGCACGTTGGATGCGAGCGAGACATCGACGTGCGCCGGCAGCACGACCGAGGCACTGCCCTGGGTGACGCGAACCAACGCACCGCCGACGATGCCGCGCTCGGCGGCGAGCTCGCTCGGCACGTGGACCCGCGGCGGCCTCGCATCGGCGGTTTGCTGGAGCGCGCTGGCGCGGCGGACGATGGCGTCGGAGGCATAGATCGGCACGTCGGCGATGCGCTCGAGCGCAGACGGCGCAGCGGCATCGATGGCGACGCTCTGCGCGGCCGATGCATCATGGCCTTCGAGGCGCGCGGGAATCGTCGTCACGTCGCCGAGCGCTGCGGCGCGAACCTCTTCCGAGGTCTCGAAGCCGAAGCCCGGCAGCCCGAGCAGATTGCCGAGGACACGAAGCACCTTCCACGCCGGACGCGCCTCGCCTTTCGGCTTGACGACGCCGTGAAAGCTCTGCACACGACCCTCGGCATTGACGTAGGTGCCCGAAGTCTCGCTGAACGGCGCGATCGGCAGCAGGACGTCGGCAAGTTCGTCGCCGGGTACCGGCTTGAATGCCGTGAGCAAGACGACCATCTCGGCGCCGCGCAGAGCGGCGGCGGCGGCGGCGCCGTCGGCCGAATCGAGTACGGGCTCGGCGTTCAGGAGAACGAATGCCTTCAGCGGCGTGTTCTTCGCCAGCATGCGCGCGGCAGCCAACCCGCTCGTGCCAGGCAGCGCCTGGACGAGCTCGGCACCGACGGCGTTGCCGCCTTCGACCAGCCAGCCGAACGTGGCGCCGGTGTGCTCGGCGATCCAGCGCCCGAGTTGCTCGATCTTCGCGACGTCCGGATGCTGTGCAGCAGCATTGCCGAGCAGCACCGCTTTTCGTTCTCCGCTCAGCAAGGCGGCGGCGATCGCCTTGGCTCCGTCGCTGTCGTGGCCCGGAGTCGGCGCAACGAGGCCCTTGGTGCCGGCGATCGCTGCGGCGATGTCAGCGAGCACCTGCAGCCAGCCGCTCGGCGCGACGGCAAGGCTCGGTCCCATGGGCATCAGCCAGTCGTCGCGCAAGGCGTGCAGGCTCATGACCTTGGCGCCCTTCTTCGCTGCCTGACGAAGGCGTTGGGCAAAGAGCGGATGGTCCTTGCGCAGGAATGAACCGATGACGAGGACACGCTGCAGATCGGTGAGCGAGGCGATCGAACGGCCGAGCCAGCGCATGCGCGTGCCCGAGGACGGTGCGCTTTCGCGCAGGCGCGTGTCGATGTTCTCGCTGCCCAGGCCGCGCATCAGCTTGGCGAGCAGGTGCAGCTCTTCGACGGTGCTGATCGGCGCTGCCAGGGCACCGACGCTTTCCGGGCCGTGCTCGACCGAAATCTGCGTCAGTCCACGCGAGACGTAGTCGAGCGCGGCGGTCCATTCGACCGCCTTCCACTCGCCGCCCTGGCGAATCATCGGCGTCGTCAGCCGCTCAGGAGAATTGAAGGCTTCGTACGAGAAGCGGTCACGGTCGGCCAGCCAGCATTCGTTGACGTCTTCGTTCTCCAGCGGCACGACCCGCATGACCTGCGCACCCTTGACCTGCACGATCAGGTTGGCGCCGGTCGAGTCGTGCGGGCTCACGCTCTTTCGGCGCGACAGCTCCCAGGTGCGGGCGCTGTAGCGAAAGGGCTTGCTCAGGAGCGCACCCACCGGACAGATGTCGATCATGTTGCCCGAGAGCTCGGAGTCGATCGTCTCGCCGGCGATCGTCGTGATTTCCGAATGCTCGCCGCGATGGATCATGCCGAGCTCCATCACGCCGGCCACTTCCTGGCCGAAGC
>JBDTIO010000508.1:0-3651 GCA_039936375.1 Caldimonas sp.
ATAGCCGAGATGCAATCGAGCTCGGGCATGGCCTTGAAGTTCATGCCGTAGATGCTGGCGATCAGGGTCGGCGGCAGCAGCGCGACGCTGGCGACCGAGAAGATCTTGTTGATCTTGTTCTGGTTGATGTTGATGAAGCCGACGGTCGCATTCATCAGGAAATTGATCTTGTCGAACAGGAAGGTCGAGTGGCTGTCGAGCGAATCGATGTCGCGCAGGATCTGGCAGGCCTCTTCGAACTGCTCGGCACCGAGCATCCGGCTGCGCATCATGAAACTGACGGCGCGGCGGGTGTCCATCACGTTCCTGCGGATTCGGCCGTTCAGATCTTTCTGCCGGCCGATCGCCGCGAGCGCCTCGCCCGCGGCTTGGTCGCCGACGTCCTGGCGCAGGACGCGCGTGCTGACGACTTCGAGGCTGCCGTAGATGCCCTCGAGCGAGTCGGCGGAATACTCCGCATCGGCGTCATAGAGCTTGAGCAGCACGTCCTTGGCGTCGCCGATCAGCGCCGGAATGCGCCGCGCGCGCAGCCGCAGCAGCCGGAACACCGGCAAATCCTCGGCGTGGACTGAAAAGAGGATGTTGCGAAAGAGAATGAAGGCGACGCGCACGTTGCGTGGCGTCTCGCCGTCGTCGATCAGGAAGTCGGAGCGGATGTGCAGCTCGCCGTTGTCTTCCTCGTAGAACCGGGCCGATTCCTCGAGATCGTCGCCGACCGCGTCGCTCGGGATCGTCAGGCCGAAACGCTCGGCGATCCAGCCCTTTTCCTCCTCGGTCGGCGCATCGAGATCAACCCAGACCGGCTCGACGTGGGCGAGCGCGGCGTGGCTTTCCATCTCCTCCTGAAAGAGCCGGCCGTTGGCCCGCGTGAACACGTTCAGCATGAGCGCTCCGACGAGCAGGATCCGCTCGCCAAAGGCAAGCCTCACCAGATGAAAGAGAGGTCCAAGGACGGATGTCGGAGATGCAGTGAAGAAATTATCGCATCGGCCTGCCGCTGCCCGAATGGTTGCAGGGCCGGCATGGGCCGGCGATAGACTGCGGCGTCGCAGCGCTACGACCCTGTTCCTGGCACAGGCTTGTGACGCTCTGCTACCGTGCTCTGCCGCCCACCCGAAAGGATCTCTTCATGAATCTGACGATCAGCGGTCATCATCTCGAGGTCACACCCGCTCTCAAAGAGTATGTGCTCACGAAGTTGGAGCGGGTCACGCGCCACTTCGATCAGGTGGTCGACATCACGGTTCTCCTGAGCGTCGAGAAGCTGAGCGAGAAGGAGCTGAGGCAAAAGGCCGAAGTCACGCTGCACGTCAAGGGCAAGGACATCTTCGCCGAGTGCGCCGCGGAAGATCTCTACGCGGCGATCGACCAACTGATGGACAAGCTAGATCGGCAGGTCGTCCGGCACAAGAGCAAGGTCCAGGACCACCACCACCAGTCGCCGAAGCGGAGCGACGCGACGCTCAACTGAGCACCGCTGCGCCGCCGGTGTTGCCGCGGTGCAGCAATTTCGTCGCCTGCGTCACGGCCAAGGCGATGAATGGCACCGCAGCGCAGGCGCGCGTCCCATAATTCATCGCCTTGTCACTTCGCCCGGCGCCGGTTTGCCGCCAGGCGCCGCTCCAATGAATCGTCTCGCCGCCATCCTGCCCGCCGCCGACGTGCTGGTCGACGTCGACGCCACGAGCAAGAAGCGTATCTTCGAGCACGCCGGGCTGTTGTTCGAGAACCAGCATTCGATCTCCCGCGCCACCGTCACCGATAACCTGTTTGCACGCGAGCGGCTCGGCTCGACCGGGCTCGGCCACGGCGTCGCCATCCCACATGGCCGCATCAAGGGTCTGAAAAATCCGCTCGCCGCCGTGCTGCGAGTTCGCGAGCCGATCGCCTTCGATGCACCCGACGACGAGGCGGTCGGCCTGCTGATCTTCCTGCTCGTTCCCGAGGCCGCGACGCAACGTCATCTGGAGATCCTCTCCGAAATCGCCGAGATGCTTTCCGATCGCGACCTGCGCGAGCGGCTGAAGACGGAATCGGATCCGGCGGCGCTGCATCGATTGATCGCCGCGTGGGAGCCGTTGCGATCGGTCGCGTGAACGCCGCTGGCATCGGCGGATGAAGCCGACGGTCATCAGCGCCGAAGCGCTGTTCGAGGAGTTCAGGCCCTCCCTGCACTGGGAATGGCTGGCCGGGCATGCCCATCCGGAACGCCACTTCGACGACGCGGCGATTCGCGATGCGCAGTCGGCGGCGGACCTCGTCGGCTACCTCAACTACATCCACCCGAACCGCGTCCAGATCGTCGGCCGGCGCGAGGTGGCCTATTTGAAGAACGACTCTCCGGAGGCGGCCGAGCGCCGCATCTCGCGCATCATCACGCTCGAGCCGCCGGTGCTCATCGTCGCCGACGGCGAGTTGCCGCCCGACCGCCTCGTGGCGCTCTGCGATCGCGCCGACATTCCATTGTTCGTGACCGCCGAATCGGCCGGCCACGTCATCGATCTGGTGCGCGGCTACCTCGGCCAGCATTTCGCCGAACGGACGACCCGGCATGGCGTCTTCATGGACATCCTCGGCCTCGGCATCCTGCTGACCGGCGAATCGGGGCTCGGCAAGAGCGAGCTCGGGCTCGAGCTCATTTCGCGCGGCCACGGCCTGGTCGCCGACGATGCCGTCGATCTCTATCGCGTCTCGCAGACGGCCCTCGAGGGCCGCTGTCCCGAGCTGCTGATGAACCTGCTCGAGGTGCGCGGAATCGGCTTGCTCGACATCAAGGCGATCTTCGGCGAGACCGCGGTGCGAAGGAAGATGAGACTCAAGCTCATCGTCCATCTGGTGCGCAAGGAGACGATGGACCGGGAGTTCGAGCGCTTGCCCTACGAGCCGCTCAACGAGGAGATCCTCGACGTCCAGATCAGGAAGACCGTCATCGCCGTCGACGCGGGTCGCAACCTCGCGGTGCTGGTCGAGGCCGCGGTGCGCAACACGATCCTGCAGCTGCGCGGCATCGACACATACTCGGAGTTCATCGAGCGTCACCACAAGGCGATGAGCAAGCCCGAGTAGCGATGCGCGGCGGGCGCACCGAGGCTCGACGAGCCGACATTCGGCGGAACTCAACGACCCGACGGGCCGATCTTCACCTTGAACTCGCAGTTCTTCTTCGTGCAGACGGCGTAGAGCGCCAGCGCGTGGTCCTGCAACTCGAAGCCGCGCCCGTGGGCGACGCTGCGCTGGCGCTTTTCTATCTCGGCGTCGAAGAACTCCTCGACCCGGCCGCAGTCGAGGCAGACGAGGTGATCATGGTGCTTGCCCTCGTTCAGCTCGAACACCGCCTTGCCGGTCTCGAAATGATTGCGCGACAGGATACCGGCCTGCTCGAACTGCATCAGGACGCGATAGACGGTGGCCAGGCCGACGTCGGCGTGCTCGGCGAGCAAGGCCCGGAAGACGTCCTCGGCGCTCATGTGCCGTTCCTTCGTCTTCTGAAAGACCTCGAGCACCTTGATGCGCGGCAAGGTCGCCTTGAGGCCGCTGTTCTTGAGTTCGTCGGCGTGGGTCATGCGGGATCCGGGCTCGCGATTCGGCAGAGCGTGCCGATAGAATCGCTTCATCATACGAGCTTGGCGGGCGCAGGATCGGCCGCCTGCG
>JBDTIO010000509.1:0-5203 GCA_039936375.1 Caldimonas sp.
CTGTTGGGCAACTCGAGTAAGTCAATCGATCGGTCATTCTTTCTTACTTTCTCCGAAGGGCGCGGCTGTTACTGTTTCGAGTCCCAGCGGACTCTACGGAAACCCAAAACCGTGATGGCCGCACCCGCGGCAACTCCGGCAGCAACGGCGAAAAACGCGGTAGTGAGGCTCGCACTTCCGAGCGATACCCACACCAGACCAAGTTCGAGTCGCTGGCCATCCGCAAGGGGCACAAGAAGTCGATCGTGGCGCTGGCGCACAAGATGCTGCGCACCGTCTACGCCATGCTCACCGGCGGCACACACTATCAAGACAGGAGCGCCGACTACGAAGCGCTGAGCGTGGCCAGAAACGCCCCGCGCTGGATCAAGATGCTGCGCAAACACGGCTTCGTGGCCGAAACCGCAGCCACCTGATCCGCCAACTCTTCGCCCCGTCCCGCGTACCGGCCAGCGTCAGGCCATGCTTTGGTGCGCTCGGCGAACGGTATCTTCCACATTACTGTAAGTGCTGTCGTAACTGAGGTGGACCATTGGCCACCGAATGTTCTGTTGTGCTCACGTCGTGATGTTCGAGAGTTCGAGCGAGCGATTCGATCTTCTACCGCGCCGCGCTGAACCTGGAGGAATTCGCCGTAGTCGTCGATTCGACCAGTCAGTGATGCCGCCTTTACCGGTTTACATAATCGACGTTGAAGCGCTGAGCTCTGTAGGAGCCAAATAGAAATGTCGCGTTTTGACCAAGTAGAGATGTCGCAGAATCGGTCGCCCAGGCATGGGGACGCGATCTCTTTGCGGAACTGGGCGGCGTGATCCGCATCTTGAATCGAGCGGCCGAAACGCCGTCCGGATACCGAGCGGACGCGCCAAAGCCTGGCGCTGCTCACGACATTTTCGACGCCATCTCGGCGAGGCACCTCTTCTCGCGCAACGCCGCCAGCTGCGCCTCCTCTTGCCGGCGCCGTTCCTCTTGGCCCTTGATCATCTTCTGGAAATCGCGTTCCTCGAGATCGGCGGGTTGCGTCATCGGATTGAGCGAGAGGCCGCCGAAGTCGGTCGCCTGCGGCTCGCCGCGCTTGCTCTTCAGCTTGATGTTCAGACGCAGCTCGTTAGTCGAATCGGCATTGCGCAGCGCTTCGTCAAAGCCGATCAGTCCTTCGTCGTAGAGATCGAACAGCGCCGCATCGAACGTGCACATACCGAGCTCGCGGGAGCGCGACATGATCGTCTTGATCTCGTGGAACTCGCCCTGGAAGATGCGCTCGGCGATGGTCGGCGTGTTCAACAATATCTCGATTGCCGCCGAGCGGCCCATGCCGTCCTCGCGCCGCACCAACCGTTGTGAGACGATCGCTCGCAGGTTGGCAGACAGGTCCATCAGCAGCTGCTTGCGGCGCTCTTCTGGGAAGAAGTTGATGATCCGTTCGATCGTCTGGCTGGCGCTGTTGGCGTGCAGCGTGGCCAGGCAGAGATGACCGGTTTCGGCGAAGGCGATAGCGTGCTCCATCGTCTCGGCGTCGCGGATCTCGCCGACCAGGATTACATCGGGTGCCTGACGCAGCGTGTTCTTCAACGCGTGATGCCACGAGTGGGTGTCGATGCCCACTTCGCGGTGCGTCACCAGCGACATCTGCGACGGGTGCACATATTCCACCGGATCCTCGACAGTGATGATGTGGCCCGGCGAAGTGCCGTTGCGGTGATCGATCATGGCCGCCAGCGACGTCGACTTGCCCGAGCCGGTGGCGCCCACGACCAGTACCAGGCCGCGCTTGCTCATCACCACCTCCTTCAGCACCGGCGGCAGCTTCAGCTTTTCGAAGTTGGGGATCTCGGAGGCGATCGTGCGGATCACCAGGCCGACGCAGCGCTGCTGCATGAAGACGTTGACGCGAAAGCGCGAGATGCCCGGGATCGAGATGGCGAAGTTGCATTCCATCTCCCTTGCGAATTCGGCGCGCTGTGTCTCGTTCATTAGCGACTGGGCGAGCATGCGGGTCAGCTCGGCGCCGAGCTTTTGCGCCGTCAGCGGCTTCATCGCGCCCTGCGACTTCATGCTCGGCGGAAATTCAGCGGCGATGAAGAGATCGGAGCCGCCGGCCTGGCTCATGGTCGCCAGCAGCTTGTGCATGTAGACGCGGGCTTGTTCCTCGGTGAAGGCTGCTGGCATGGTGCTCCGTTACAAAGAGAAGGCGTCGCTCCGGATTGCAGACGCGACGCCATTGAGTGAAGACGAAGCTTGCCTCGAAAGCGGCCAGCAAGTGGCCAAAGCGACGAGCAGGAAAGCACGAACGGCGCCGCTTCTCGTCGACATCCGGACGGCCGACGAGAGCGGGCAGCAAGGTCTGGGGTGCTGTACAGATTCGGCGCGTTCAGGCGTGGCGGGACGGCTGGAACGAGGGTTTTGTCGCAGTAAGCCCGCCTTGATAGTCTGGCGCGAATCACGAGACTGAGGCAAAACGATGATCGACGAACTGCGCAACGACATCAAGCGGTTCTGTCGCAATAAGCCCGCGGTGATAGGGTTTGGCGAGGTGAACTGACGGGAAGACTTGATGATCGACGAACTGCGCAAGGTCGGCAAGGTCGGCATCGGCGTCGCTATCCGCGCTTCGGCGCATGTCCCTGACGTCTCCAGCGCTCAGGCACTGAAACGGGAGCTGTTGCAGGCCGACGTCATCGTGTTCAATCGCTCGTCCACCGGCCTCTACGTCGAGAAGATGCTGAAGTCACTCGGTGGCGTCGGGGCGGTCGCGCCTCGGTCGGTCCGCGTCGACGACGGCGCCGCGGTGATGCTGCGCCTGCTCGCAGGCGCAGCCCCGCACGAAATCGGTTTCGCGGCGATGACCGGGATCATGCTCTTCGAGAAGCAGGGCGTGCGGCTCGTCCGGCCGCTGCCGCCCGAGGTGCAGAAAGCGACAACCTACGTCGCGGCAACGCTGCGTCGAGCCGAGTCCGACGCCGATGCCGATGCCGCGAAAGCCGACGCCGTTGCCGCACTGTTGCATCATCTGCGAAGCGCCAATGCGAAAGCTGATTTTGTCCGCGCGGGCGTCGCAGCGGCAAATTGAACAGGCGAAGCCGACAGCCCCTTCCCTATCGAGGCGACTATGCCCAGCGACACGTTTGCCTACCTGCGATATCCGACCATCCACGGCGATTACTCGCCGTCGTTCGACCTCGAAGGCAGGTTTGTCTATTTCCTGTCGCTGCGCACCTACGATCCGGTCTACGACAGCATCCAATTCGAGCTCAGTTTTCCGCGCGCCGCTCGCCCGTACCTGATCGCGCTGCAGGCTGGTAGCCCGCCGCCGTTCGAGCCCGAGCCGAAGGGCCTGGCGCCCGACAAGCCACGCGACGATACCGCCCGCGGCGCGGCGACACTGGCGCCGACGCGGGTCGACCTCGACGGCATCGCTTGCGCGTCGCGGCGTTCCGGTAAGCGAGAACCGCTTCGATCGCATCGCCGCTGTCGCCGGAAAAAAAGTGCTGTGTAGCGTAAATAACATCGTCGGCGCACACGGCCGCGGCGGTCACAAGGAGCGCGTCGGCAGGCTCGAGATCTTCGACTTCGCTACGCTGCGCACCGATACCGTCGCCGACAAGGTCGATGTCTTCGAGGTGGCCGACGACGGCGCAACGCTGGTCTATCGCGACGGCAAGCGGCTGCGCGCCATTCCCGCTGACAAGAAGCCCGGCGTCAAAGCCGACGCGGGCGACGCGGACGGCCCACCGACTCGCCGCAGCGGCTGGATCGATCTCGAACGGCTGCGCGTATCGATCGAGTCGCGGCGCGAATGGCCGCAGATGCTGCGCGAGGTCTGGCGTCTGCAGCGCAACCAGTTCTGGTCGGAAGACATGTCGGGCGTCGACTGGGATGGCGCCTGGCAACGCTACTCGCCGCTCGTCGAACGCGTCGCCACGCGCGCCGACCTGTCCGATCTGGTCTGGGAGATGCAAGGCGAGCTCGGCACCTCGCACGCCTATGAGACGGGCGGCGATCATCGCAAGCCGCCGGCGGTGGCGCTCGGCCATCTGGGCTGCGACACGCGCTTCGACGAGACCGACGGCAGCTACGAGATCACGCGCATCGTTCGCGGCGACGCGTGGGACACGGCCGCCGATTCGCCACTGAACGCGATCGGCGTAGAGGCCCGTGTCGGCGATCGCATCGTCGCCATCGGCGGCCAACGCCTGTCGCGCCGAACGCCGCCGGCGGCCCTGATGGTCAATCAGTCCGGCGCCCGGCTCTTGCTGACGCTTCGACGCGGCAGAGGCGCCGAAGCGGCGTTGCGCGAAGTCACGGTGACGGCACTGGCCGACGAGGTTCCAGCGCGCTATCGCGAATGGGTGGAGGGCAATCGCCGCCAAGTGCATGAGCGCTCGCAAGGGCGCGTCGGCTATTTCCACCTGCCCGACATGATGGCCGCCGGCTTCGCCGAGTTTCATCGCTACTTCGGCAGCGAGTGCGAGCGCGACGCGCTCATCGTCGATGTTCGCTATAACCGTGGCGGCCATGTCTCGCAGCTGCTGCTGGAGAAAATTGCGCGTCGACGCATCGGCTATGCCCTGTCGCGCTGGACGCAGCCGACCAGCTATCCTGAAGAGGCGGTGGCTGGCCCGGTGGTGGCGCTGGCAAACGAGCACGCGGGCTCCGACGGCGACATCTTCTCGCACGGTTTCAAGCTCATGAAGATCGGACCCTTGGTCGGCACGCGAACCTGGGGCGGCGTCGTCGGCATTTTTCCTCGGCACATGCTCGTGGACGGCACGCAGACGACACAGCCGGAGTTCGCGTTCTGGTTCAGCGATGTGGGCTGGGGCGTCGAGAACCACGGTACCGATCCCGACATCGAGGTCGACAACGCGCCGCAGGACCACGTGGCCGGCATTGATCGGCAGCTCGAGACGGCGCTGGCGACAGCGCTGGGCCGGATCGAAAGCGACAAGACGCCACCTCCCGATTTTGGCGTCCGGCCGAAGCTCGCACGACCACCGATGCCGCGGCGCCGCTGAGGCCGGGGGCCAACCGCGGCAGCTTCGCGCGACCGATTGGTCGCGAAGGAAGCCTCTGTCGCAATAGGGCGATGAGGTCAAGCATGGCCGCGTTGCCGAGGCCAATCAGAATGCGAGCGAGTAGAACTGGTCCGCTGGTGACGGGGCTTGGTCTTTGATTCCGTTGAGCTAGCCTTTGCGAATCATGT
>JBDTIO010000510.1:0-2568 GCA_039936375.1 Caldimonas sp.
CGTTCATGGCGATGTTGCCGCCGATGCACGACGCTTCGGCCGAGGTCGGATCGACCGCGAAGACGTAGCCGGCGCGCTCGGCGGCGTCGGCGACGCGCTGGGTGACGACGCCGGCCTCGGTCCACACTGTCGCGACTTCCTCTTCGATACCCGGCAACCGCAGCGACTGAACTTCCGTCATCGCCTCTAGCTTTTCGGTGTTGATGACCGCGCTCTTCCAGGTCAGCGGAATCGCGCCGCCGGTGTAACCGGTGCCGCCGCCGCGCGGAATGATGGTCAGGCCGAGTTCGATGCAGCCGGCCACCAGGGCCGCCATTTCCGCTTCGCTGTCGGGCGTGAGGACGACGAAGGGGTACTCGACGCGCCAGTCGGTCGCGTCGGTGACGTGCGAGACGCGTGACAGGCCATCGAACTTGACGTTGTCCTTCGCGGTCACGCGTGAGAGCACGCGCACCGTGCGCTTGCGCAAGTCCCACACGGCGCGAAAGTGCGCCGCGAACGCGTCGACGGCGGCACCGGCCAGGGCGAGCAGTTCACCGACGACCGCGTCGCGCGCCGCATCGGCATCGGGCGTGCGGCGCTTCTCGATCTCGCCCAGACGATGCTGCAGCGCCTCGATCAGGAGCTTTCGCCGGCGCGGGTTGTCGAGCAGGTCATCTTCCAGGTAGGGATTGCGCTGCACCACCCAGATGTCGCCCAGAACCTCGTAGAGCATGCGCGCCGAGCGGCCCGTGCGGCGCTCGCCGCGCAACTGCGCCAGCACATCCCAGGCGCGCGCGCCGAGCAGCCGGATGACGATCTCGCGATCGGAGAACGAGGTGTAGTTGTAGGGAATCTCTCGCCGGCGCGGGATGCCTGCGCCACGACCTTCCTCGAACGCGCCCGGCATCGTGGGTGTGCCTAGGGCCAGCGGCTGCGGTGCGTTCATAGGGTAATCGCGCATGCTAGCGGATCGTGGCCAAGAGAGCAGAGGGCGGCGCGCGGCGGGCCCGGTCGGCATCCTCAAGGGGAACTCCGCTTGCCGGGTACCGCCGTTCGTGACAAAAACCGGCCTGTCACACGAACCCATCACCATTCCGGGTTCTTCATTCAATCCAGGAGGACTCATGAGTTTGAAACGCGTCGCGCCACTGCTTGCCGCAGCTGCCATGTTCGTCGCGCTGCCCGCCAGCGCCGAGGTCGAGATCCAGTGGTGGCACTCGATGGCAGGCAAGCTCGGCGACAAGGTCAACGAGATCGCCGAGAAGTTCAACGCCAGCCAGAAGGACTACAAGGTCGTCCCGATCTACAAGGGCCAGTACGACGAGTCGCTTACCGCGGCGATCGCCGCCTACCGGGCCGGCAAGCCGCCGCAGATCGTCCAGGTGTTCGAGGTCGGCACGGCGACCATGATGGCGGCGCAGGGCGCGGTGATGCCGGTCTACAAGCTCATGGCCGAAGCGCACGAGAAGTTCAACCCGAAGGACTATCTGCCAGCGGTCACCTCGTACTACTCCGATGCGCACGGCAACCTGCTGTCGATGCCGTTCAACAGCTCGACCCAGGTGCTCTACATCAACAAGGACGCATTCAAGAAGGCCGGCCTCGATCCCGAGAAGCCCCCCGTGACCTGGCCCGAGCTGTTCAAGGACGCCGACAAGCTCAAGGCTGCCGGAGTGTCCTGCGCCTTCACCACCGGCTGGCAGTCGTGGGTCCAGCTCGAGAGCTTCAGCGCCTGGCATAACGTGCCGTTCGCGACGCTGCAGAACGGCTTCGGCGGCCTGGGTACGCGGCTCGAATTCAATGGCCCGGTGCAGACCATGCACATCCAGAACCTTTCCGAAATGGCGAAGAAGGGCACCTTCATCTACGCCGGGCGCAAGGATGAGCCCACCGGCAAGTTCCAGAGCGGCGAGTGCGCGATGGAGACGACCTCGAGCGGTTCGTACGCGAACATTAAGGCGAACGCGAAGTTCGAGCTCGGCGTCGCGCCGCTGCCCTACTACCCGAGCGTGAAAGGCGCGCCGCAGAACACCATCATCGGCGGCGCGACGCTGTGGGTGATGACGCAGAAGGATCCCGCGGTCTACAAGGGCATCGCCCACTTCTTCACCTTCCTGTCGTCGCCGGAGATCCAGCTCGACTTTCACAAGTCGACCGGCTACGTTCCGATCACGCTCGCCGCCTATGAGCTGGCGAAGAAGGAGGGCCTCTACAAGGATCGCCCGGGCTTCGACGTCGCGATCAAGGAGTTGACCAACAAGCCGCCGACGGCCAACTCCAGAGGCCTGCGCCTGGGCAACTTCGTGCAGATCCGCAACGTGATCGACGAGGAGCTCGAGGGGGTCTGGGGCGGGCAGAAGACCGCCAAGGCAGCGCTCGACGAGGCCGTCAAGCGCGGCAACGAACTGCTCGAGAAGTTCCAGAAGGCCAACAAATAGGCTCCGCTGGCGTACCGCAGGCTGCGGTGCGCCGTCCCCTTTCCCCGCACAGACCTCGCGTGCATGGATAAACGCGTCCATTTCCGCTCGCCCTGGCTGCCGTACGCCCTGGTACTGCCGCAGGTCGTGATCACGCTGGTGTTCTTCT
>JBDTIO010000511.1:0-5894 GCA_039936375.1 Caldimonas sp.
GAGTCAGATCCGACAACGCCTCGGCCAGAAAGCGCGCCACGTCGTCGGCCGTCAGGATTCCGAACAGATGACCGTGCGCATCGACCACCGGCAGCCGGCGAATGCTCCGGCTCCGCATGTGCCAGATCGCGTCGTAGACCAGTTCCGTGTCGAGAACGACCACCGGCTCGCCGACGATCATGTCCCGAGCCCGCCATAGCGCAGCATCAGCGCCTCGTGCCAGCACCTGAACCACGAGATCGCGGTCAGTGACGATGCCGACGGGCCTGAGGCCGTCTTCGCCTTTCTCGACGACGACGACATCGCCGACATGGCGGTCTCGCATCGTCTGTGCAAGCTCGGCGGCGCTCGTGTCGCCACCGCAGGTGACGACGGTGCGCGTGCAGATTTCTCCTATTTGCATGATGTTCCCGTGTCAGGACCGATCGGTCGGCAGTTTGGCGGCCGGTCGGCCTCGAACTCCCCGGCACCGTCTGCTCGCAACCGGGCGTCGGTCTTCATGACTTTTTTCGACCTGCCATGGGGAAAGCATGGCGCCGGACGCATTGCGTGTCGGTGCGCCAGCACACGCAGTCTCGATCGCGTCTCATCGGCCGGGCGCTTGGCAGGGGCGGCAGGTGCCGGTGCATTCTGGCGTCGGCGTCGAACCCTGGCAGCGAAAAGCGCACCGATAAAATCCGCCGATGACACTCGGCAAAGGTCCCGGTGAGTCGCCTCCGACCGGCGCGGTCGCGGATGGATCCGCCGAGCCGAACGAGCTCGGTCGCCGCCTCAGGCGTCGAAGGCTGGCCGCCGGGTTGACGCTGGAGCAGCTCGCCTCGAAGGCGGGCTTCGGCAAAGGCTATCTGTCTCGCATCGAGAACGGCAAGAAGATGCCGCCAATCGCGACCCTGTCGCGCCTCGCCGATGTCCTCGGCACGGAAGCGGCCAGCCTCCTGGCGGCCACAGGACAAGGCGTCTCATGGCGCGGCGTGAGCGTCGTTCGTCACGACGAGAAGCGGCCGACCGTGCTCGGCGGCAGTGCCTTCGGCTACGACTACTTCGCGCTCAGCGATGCCACCGCAGCGCATGCACTGCAGCCCTTCCTGTTCTCGTTTCCAGACGAAATCGACAGGCTCGTCTTCTTCCAGCACGACGGCGAGGAACTGCTCCACGTGTTGACGGGCCGGATCGAGTGGCAGATCGGAGCCGACAAGTACCTGCTCGAAGCAGGCGACACGATCCACTTCGACTCGCGCATTCCGCACCGCGGTCACAGCCTGGGTGGGCCGGCGACGGCGTTGGTGATCATGCATTCGGCGGCGGGCTCGCGCGAGCATCTCGCCTGAGCCGTCACCTCTGGCGTTGCAGCGAGAGGCTCGGTGGTCAGGAAGGAAAGGGCTGTTCGCTCGCGATCGGAGCCGGGCCGGGCCGCGCGCTCTGTTTCGTGATCGCCGGCGCGGTCTCCTTCGCCACCAGCACCGCGAACATCGTGATCACCGCGATCACGATCATCAGCACCGAGACGGGCCATGTCGCCCCCTGCATGCCGCCCACCAGCGCCGCGGCCGCCAACGGAACGAGACCACCGCCGATCGGTGCGGCCAGCTGGTAGCCGAGCGATGCTCCGCTGTAGCGCAGGTTGGAGGGGAACATCTCGCTGAGGAAGCTCGCCTGCACGCCATACATGATGCCGTGGCCGACCGACATGCCGATGATGAAGGCCAGCGTCACCCAGAGAGGATCACGCGTACCGATCGCCCAGAAGATGGGGAACGACAAGGCAATCGCCGCAAGGCAGCCGAGCAGGTAGATCGGCCGGCGCCCGACGCGATCCGAGAGCGCTCCGAACAGCGGAATCGTGATGAGTTCTCCGGCAGCGCCGAGCGCGATGGCGCCGAGCACCAGGCTGCGCGGCAGGTGCAAGTTGGTCACGGCATAGCTCAGGCCGAAGATCGTGATGACATAGATCCAGGAGATCTCGGTGATCCGCGCGCCGAGGCCGATGAGCAGATCCTTCGGATGACGGCGGATTGTCTCCAGCACGGGAAACCGCACGATCCTCGCTGCGCGCAAGTCGGCCTTGAAGGCCGGCGTTTCCTCGATGCGAAGGCGGATGAAGGTGCCCACTACGACCAGCGCCGCGCTGGCGATGAACGGCACGCGCCAGCCCCATGACATGAACTGGTCGTTGTCGAGATAGGCGAGCGCGAAGAACGACGCGGTGCCAAGCGCCAGGCCGAGCGGGAACCCGATCTGCACGATGCTGCCGTAGAAGCCGCGTTTTTCAGGCGGCGCGTGCTCGATGGCCATCAGCACCGCACCGCCCCACTCGCCGCCGACGGCGATGCCCTGCACCAGCCGGCAGATCACCAGCAGGATGGGTGCCGCGATGCCGATCGTCTGATAGGTGGGCAGCAGCCCGATCAGCATCGTCGCGACGCCCATGCTGACGAGCGTCAGGATCAGCATCGACTTGCGGCCGAGCCGATCGCCGTAGTGGCTCAGGATGATCGCGCCGAGCGGTCGGGCGAAAAAGCCGACGCCGATGGTTCCGATCGACAGCAGCTTTCCCAGCAACGGGTCGTGCGTCGGAAAGAACAGCGTGTTGAGGACGAGCGATGCGGCGGTGGCGTAGATGAGAAAGTCGTACCACTCGATCGTCGTCCCGATGGCGCTTGCCGCCACCACCGTTCGCATCGACACGGGCTTGTCGGCAGTCTTCATCCCGGAGTGATCAATCATCCTCGTCTCCATTCGTGGTTGACCGCTTCGGCGCCGATCGACGGACGCCGACGCACGCCATGAGACCGCTGGCCGTTGAACTTTCGACGTGCCAGGGATGCAAGGAGGAATCTCTACCGGTTCGAGACGGTGAACGTCGAAGGCTCTCGCTTCGTCTCGACCTGCTTCTTGTTCTCGATGTCGTAGCCGGCGCTGTTGCGAAAGATGTTGGGCTTGCGGTAGATCGCCAGCAAGGTGCAGCCCTCGGCGCTGTGCGTCTCGTGCATCGAGCCGGGGTGCCGATACACGTATTCGCCAGCCCGGCAGATGCCGTCGTGATCGGAGAAGGAGCCCTCGAGCACCCAGCTCTGCTCGATCTCCGGATGCTTGTGGAACGGCAGCGTCGTTCCAGGCGCCCAGCGCAGCAGGCACGTCAATTCGCCCAGCGCCTTGTTCTCGTAGAGCACCTTGATGTCGATGCCCTTGAACTGCGACGGCCGCCACTCCGCGTCTTGCGGCTTGACGTACACGGAGCCGCCCGGGGTCGGTTCCAGATGGCCTTCAAGTCGCTCTTCGAAGTGCTTCGGTGCTGGACTGGACATGGAACCTCCGCGCTGGAATACGCAGACTCTATGATCAAGTTGCCCATTGGGCAACTAGTGGGTTACCCTCCGTCCCGGATCACCGAAACCCGATCGAGGGCCACTCGTGGAGTTGACCTACCTGCTATATCCCGGCATCGAGCCGATCGATCTCGCGGCCCTCGGCGTGATCTCGATGGGTCGTCGTGTCGTGCCGCAGCTTTCCTATCGCACGGTGGCGGCCACACGCGCCGCGGTATCGATGTCGAATGGCCTGCGTGTCATGCCGGACTTGGCGTTCGACGAAGTCGAAGGCATCGACGTGCTGATGGTGCCGGGAGGACCCGGCTGGAGAGAAGCCGCCGCAGACCCTGCCATCCTCGCGTTCATCGGCAAGTGGGGTGCCATCGCGAACGTCTGCTCGATCTGCACGGGGGCGATGATCCTGGCGGCCGCCGGCACTCTCGACGGCCTCGCCGCGACCACGAAATCCGTGGTCGTACCGCCCGAGCGTTCGCCGTTGGGCGAGCTCGACGAACGCTACAAGAACGTATCCGCGGTGAACGCGCTGTTGGTCGACAGCGGACGAGTGGTCACGGGCGGCGGCGTCACCTTGTGCATCGACACCACCCTGCATTTGATCGCGATGCGCTACGGCGGCGCCGCCGCCGATGAAGTGGCGAGGATCATGGAATACGGGGCCGCGCTGACCGCGAACGCGTCGCGTCTGCCGATGATTTCGTCCAAGGTCTCTCAGCCTGACCGCGGCAGGTGAAGACGCGGGTTCGCCTCGTTGTGGACAGCCGTCACTCCGACGCCAGACGCCGACAAACCGCGTCGGTGAACTGGCGCGTGGTGGCGCCGCCTTTGAGGTCGCCGGTCCTGATGTTGTCGATGTTCAGCGTTGCGCCGATGGCCGCCCGCAGGCGCCGGGCGGCGTCGCTCAACTCGACATGGTCGAGCATCATGGCGGCGGCCAGCATCAGCGAAATCGGATTGGCGATCCCCTTGCCGGCAATGTCCGGTGCCGCGGCGTGCACGGCCTCGAAGAGGGCCGCGTCAACGCCGAAATTGGCGCCCGGCGCCATGCCGAGGCCGCCGACGAGCCCCGCGAGCTCATCGGACAGGATGTCGCCAAACAGGTTCGTGCCCAGGAGCAGGTCGAAGCGCCAGGGATCGAGCACCAGTTGCATGGCGCAGGCATCCACGATCATGTCGTTCACCGCGATCCGTCCCTCGTATTCCTTCGCCACCTCGAGTGCAGCGTCCAGGAAGATGCCGGTCAGCGCCTTGAGGATGTTGGCCTTGTGCACGACGGTGATCTTCTTTCGGCTGTTCTTGATGGCGTAGTCGAAGGCGAAGCGGGCGATCCGCTTGCTGCCCTCGCGGGTGTTGATGCCGGTGGAGACTGCGACCGCGCGCGGGTCGTTGCCGATCGGCACGTAGTACTCATGCGCGACGTAGAAGCCGCCCAGGTTCTCGCGCACCAGCACCAGGTCGATATCGTCGAAGCGGCCGGCGAGCTCGTCTTCGCCGGCCGCACGTTGGCGAACAGCTCGAACTCTTCGCGCATGCGGACATTGGACGAGCGAAAGCCGCCGCCGACCGGCGTGGTGAGGGGGCCTTTGAGGGCCAGCCTGCGCTCGCGAATGCTGGTCAGCGTGGCAGCAGGCAGCGGGTCGCCGGCGACCGCGACGCCAGCGATGCCAGCCTGCTGCACGTCCCAATCGAACAGGCTGCCCAGAGCGTCGAGTACCTGCACGGTCGCATCGACCACTTCAGGTCCGATGCCGTCCCCCGGAATCAACGTCGCGGGAATCTTGTTGTGGACTGGGTCAGCCATGGTTTGGCGCATTGGTCGGGATGGCTCCTTTTACTGCTTTCCACGGTGCCTCAACGCTTTCACCACCAGCGCCAACGCAGGTGACGCGAGGGCAGCGACCGGCAGGAAGCTCGTCGGAGGATGAAGCACCGGCCCGAGTAGCCTACAGTTCCGCCACCGAGAACATCGGCCCGCCGCGTCGCGCGGCGTTTCGCCAGGAGCACGCATGCAGCGCATTCGCCCGGAACGATTCGTCCATGTGGTCTACCGAACGCGCCGCTTTGACGCCATGCTGCGCTGGTACGCCGCCGTGTTCGATGCCAAGGTGCAGCACAAGAACCCGGCGCTGGCTTTCCTCACCTACGACGACGAGCACCACCGCTTCGCGTTCGTCAACCTGGCCGTGGTCGACCCGGCCGGCAGCCAGGTGGACCGCAGCGGTGTCATCGGCGTGGACCATGTGGCCTACGCCTACGCCGGCCTGCCCGAGCTATTCGAGAACTACACGCAGCTCAAGGAGCTGGGCATCACGCCGTACTGGTGCATTCACCACGGCGTGACCGTGTCGATGTACTACGCCGATCCCGACCGCAACCAGATGGAGTTCCAGGTCGATAGCTACGCCTCCAACGACGACGCCAACGCCTTCATGGAAGGCCCGAATTTCGCCGAGAACCCGATCGGCGTCGAGTTCGATCCCGAGGCGTGGCTGCCGCGGCTGCGGGCCGGCGAGGCGCCGGAAGCCTTTCTGCCGCGCACGTTCACCTTACCTTACACCGCCCCCATCC
>JBDTIO010000512.1:0-2582 GCA_039936375.1 Caldimonas sp.
ACGGCGAGGCCTCGCTCTACGCGCGCCACTTCGACATCGACTGGCATCCACTCGACGCCGACCTCGACGCCAAGGTGTTGCTGCCGGTGCTCGGCGACGCCTACGGCAGCGTGCTCGACCGCGGCGAGCTGCGCCTGGCCTTCGAAGCCGACAGCGGCAGCTTCGCGTTGCGTTACCACGAGCATCGCTTTTCGCTCGACGTCTCCGACTACGCCGCGCTGCTGGCGGCGGCCGGCATCGAAGTGCACGACCTGCGCGATCAGCTCGCCGCCATCGCTGCCGGCTTCGCCGCCCTGCCCTCGCGCTTCGAGCTCGACGACGCGGCGCTCGCTCGCCGCGCCCACGACAAGGAAATGTGCAAGAGACGGCTGGCCCAGCTCGCCGCTGCGAACGCGACCCTGGCGCCGGCGCTCGAACACGCGCTTCAGGCATTCGACGAGCCCGAGCGCCTGCATGTCCTGCTCGAAAGGCAGGCTTGGCGGCTCGCGTTCTGGCGCGTCGCGTCCGACCAGATCAACTACCGGCGCTTCTTCGACGTGAACTCGCTGGCCGCACTGCGCATGGAGCGCCGCGCTGTGTTCGAGGCGACGCAGAGCCTGGCACTCGACCTCACCGCGGCCGGCGTCGCCGACGGCCTGCGCATCGACCACCCGGACGGCCTGCGCGATCCGGCGCAGTACTTCCTTCGCCTGCAGCAAGGTCACGCCCGCCGTGCCGGGCTGGTGCTGGCGGAGTCGCCCGGAGCACGGCCCGCGCGGCCGCTCTACCTCGTCGCCGAGAAGATCGCCGCCCTGCACGAGGAGCTGCCCGAATCGTGGTCGGTGCACGGCACCACCGGCTATCGCTTCGCTTCGCTCGTCAATGGCCTCTTTGTCGACGGCGCCGCCGAGCCGCGCATGGACCGCATCTGGCGCGGCTTCGCCCACGACGAGCGCAGCTTCGAAGAGCATGCCCACGCGGGCAAGCGCGACGTCATGCGCAGCGTCCTCGGCTCCGAGCTCACGGTGCTGGCGAGCGAGCTGCTGCGCATCGCGCGCGCCGACCGGCGCAGCCGCGACCACACCTTCCCGTCACTTCGCTACGCGCTCGCCGAGGTCACCGCCTGCCTGCCGGTCTATCGCACCTACATCGTGACCTCGGCTTCGCCACAAGACCGGCGCTACATCGACGGCGCGGTGGCCCAGGCGAGGCAGCGCAATCCGGCGGCCGACGCGTCTGTGTTCGAGTTCGTGCGTCGCACGCTGTACGGTGAGGCTGGCGAGGGCGCGCCTTCGGCGCTCGGCCAGCGCGCCCTCGACTGGGCCGTGCGCTTCCAGCAGTTCAGCGCCCCGGTCGCGGCCAAGGGCGTCGAAGACACCGCCTTCTATCGCTACCTGCGGCTGGTTTCGCTCAACGACGTCGGCGGCGACCCCGCCCGCTTCGGCATCAGCGTGCGGGCGTTTCACCGCGCCGGTGTCGAGCGCGCGACGCACTGGCCGCACACCCTGGTCGCCACCTCCACCCACGACCACAAGCGCTCGGCCGACGTGCGCTGCCGGATCGACGTGCTCTCCGAGATGCCGGCCGCCTGGCGGCTGCTGCTGCGGCGCTGGTCGCGCATGAACCGCGCCTATCGCGTGCGCGCGCCCGGCAGTGCGCCGGCGCCCTCGCCGGCCGACGAATACCTGCTCTACCAGACGCTCCTCGGCACGCTGCCGGCCGGCGGCCTCGACGCGGCGACGCTCGGCCCGTACCGCGAGCGCATGGTCGCCTACCTGCTGAAGGCGGCACGCGAGGCGAAGCTGCGCACCAGCTGGACGGCACCCGACGCCGGCTACGAAGCGGCGCTGCGTGGCTTCGTCGAAGGCCTGCTCGGCCGCGTCACGCCCAACCTCTTCCTCGACGACCTCACCGTGCAGGCGCGGGCGCTCGCCTGGTTCGGCGCCTTCAGCAGCCTCGGCACCGCGCTCCTCAAGTTCACCTCGCCCGGCGTGCCCGACGTGTACCAGGGTCACGAGGTCGTCAACCTCACGCTCGTCGACCCCGACAACCGCCAGCCGGTCGACTACGACGCTCTGTCACGCACGCTCGCCGGGCTCGAGGCGCTCGACCCGGGCCGCGCCGGCGAGCTGCTCGAGGCGCCTCACGACGGCCGCGCCAAGCTCTGGATCGCCTGGCGCCTGCTCGACCTGCGCCGCGCCCGGCCCGAGCTCTTTCGCGAGGGCGACTACGCGCCGCTGCAGGTGGAGGGCGCGCAGGCCGAGCACGTCGTCGCCTTCGCGCGCCGGCACGAAGGTGTCGTGCTGATCGTCATCGTCGCGCGCCTCCTGGCGAAGCTCCTCGGCGAGCCGGGCCGCCTGCCCTGCGGCGGCGAGGTGTGGGGCGACACGCGGGTCGCGGTCGACCTCGCCGACGGCACGCGCCTGCGCAACGTGCTCGACGGCGGCATCGTCGTCGTCGCGAACGGCCGCGTCGCGCTTGCGGATGCATTCGCGCGCTTCTCAGGCGCCGCGCTCGTGCCGACCGACTGACTGCCGGGCGCAGCGCCGGTCGGCTCGGCCGGACTCAGCCCGTCTTGGCCGCCGCCGCCGGCCGCTCGCCGG
>JBDTIO010000513.1:0-2672 GCA_039936375.1 Caldimonas sp.
AGCCGAGGCCGCGTTTCATGCCCTTGGCCTCGGACGCCGCCTTGCGCGCCTTGAAGCCGGCCACGTCGGCCATCTCTAGCGCCTTGTCGAGGTGGGCCGCATAGTTGCCGACGTCATAGGTCAGCCCGACCGGCGTAGCGTACGGGAAGGTGGTGATGAAGTTCTGCCGCCGGATTTCGGCCGGGTCCATCTTCATGTCGCGGGCGCACTGCTCGACGACGCGTTCGACGGCGTACGTCGCCTCTGGCCGTCCGGCACCGCGATAGGCATCGACCGGCGCGGTGTTCGTGAACACCGCCTTGACCTCGGCGTAGATCGCCGGGGTCTTGTACTGGCCGGCGAGCAGCGTCGCGTAGAGGATGGTCGGAACCGCCGAAGCGAAGGTCGACAGGTAGGCGCCCATGTTGGCGATCGTCTTCACCCGCAAGGCGAGGAAGTTGCCGTCCTTGTCCAGCGCCATCTCGGCGGTCGTGACGTGGTCGCGACCGTGCGCGTCGACGAGGAACGACTCGCTGCGATCCGCCGTCCACTTGATCGGCCGGCCAACGCGCTTGCTGGCCCAGATGAGCGCCACCTCTTCCGGATAGAGCGGGATCTTCGAGCCGAAACCGCCGCCGACGTCGGGCGCGATCACCCGCACCTTCGACTCCGGCAGACCGAGGACGAACGCGCACATCAGCAGCCGCTCGACGTGCGGGTTCTGGCTGGCGACGTAGAGCGTGTAGCTCTGGTCCGACTTGTTGTAGCTGGCGTTGGCGGCACGCGGCTCCATCGCGTTCGGGATGAGGCGGTTGTTGACGAAATCGAGCTTCGTGACGTGCGCTGCCTTGGCGAAGGCGGCATCGACGGCCGCCTTGTCGCCATGACCCCAGTCGTAGCAGATGTTGTCGGCCACCTCGTCGTGCACGGCCGAGCCGATGGTGGCCGCGGTGGCGATGTCGATCACCGGCGGCAACTCTTCGTAGTCGACCTCGATCAGCTCGGCGGCGTCCTTGGCCTGCAGCTGCGTTTCTGCGACGACCAGCGCCACCTGGTCGCCGACGTGGCGCACCTTGCCTTGCGCCAGCACCGGATGCGGCGGCTCCTTCATCGGGCCGCCGTCCTTGCTGTGGATCAGCCAGCCGCACGGCAGGCCGCCGACCTTCGACTCGGCCAGGTCGGCGCCGGTGAAGATGTTGAGCACGCCCGGCGCCTTTTTCGCCGCGTCGAGGTTGATCGAGCGGATGCGGGCGTGCGCGTGTGGCGAGCGCAGGAAGACGCCGAAGGTCTGGCCGTGCAGCGTTACGTCGTCGGTGTATTGACCGTCGCCGGTGAGAAAGCGCCGGTCCTCGCGGCGGCGCAGGCTCTGGCCGATGGGGCTCTTGGTCAGATCGATTTCGTTCATGTTTCCCATGACGTTCTCCTAGACCGCGACGGGCGTGGCGCCCGACTGGCAGAACTGGATCGACTTGACGATGTTCTGGTAGCCCGTACAGCGGCAGATGTTGCCGTCGAGCGCCTCGCGGATCGCTGCTTCGTCGGCTTTCGGGTTGTCGGCCAGGAGTTGCACCGCCGACATCACCATGCCCGGCGTGCAGAAGCCGCATTGCAGGCCATGGCACTCGCGAAACGCCGCCTGCATCGGATGCAGGTCGCCATTGGCCGCGGCCAGGCCCTCGATCGTCGTGATCTCGCTGCCCTGCACCTGCAGGGCGAGCATCGAACAGGCCTTGATGGCGCGGCCGTTCATGTGCACGGTGCAGGCGCCGCATTGCGCCGTGTCGCAACCGACGTGCGTGCCGGTAAGTTGCAGGTTCTCGCGCAGGAATTGCACGAGCAGCGTGCGCGGATCGACCATCGCCTTGACGGCGTTGCCGTTGACGGTGAGGGAAAGAGGAACGTCCACGAGATTCTCCGGTTGGTTCTGCTGAAATGAGCAGGCGCGCCAGCGTCGATCGTTTGACGACGGCCGTCACGAGCATTGTTCGAGTCGCGATGGCTCGCGCAAAGGACGGGCTTTCCCTAATGGGATGGATCAGGGCCGCAAGCTGCCGGCGGGCGTTTGCCGTACCCTTCGACGATCCGGCCTCCAAATAGCTTGCCGGCCGGTAGCAGCGCGATCGAGCGCGGGCTCAGACCGCGCAGCTCCTGAAGCCGAAGAAGCCGTCATCGGATTGCGGCGGCGCGAAGTGACGAAAGCGTGCGCTGCGCACTGCGATCGGCGTCGCCAGGGAAGCGCCGCGCAAGACCATGGTCTTGCCGAAAGCCGGCTGCGAATAGTCGCGCCAGGGGCCGGCGACGAAGCCAGGGTACGGACGAAACGTGCTGGCCGTCCATTCCCACACGTCGCCGAGGCGAAATCCGCGCGTTGCACCCTGATGCGCCGCGGCCTCCCACTCGGCCTCGCCGGGGAGCCGCCGGCCGGCCCAGCGGCACCAGGCATCGGCTTCGAACCAGCTCACGTGCAGGGCGGGTTCTGCCTGCGGCACGCGCGTCAACCGGCCGAACCGGTGCTGCAGGACGCCGTGTCGCAACTGGTCGACATGGCGCGGCGTGCGCCGGCCGCGCCGGGTGACCCAGGCCCAGCCGGCTTCGCTCCAGTGCGCCGGTTCGTCGTAGCCGCCGTCTTCGACAAACTCGCCGAACTGCGCCCAGGTGACGGCCTGCGCATCGATCTCGAATTCGGGAATCGC
>JBDTIO010000514.1:0-4057 GCA_039936375.1 Caldimonas sp.
ACTGCTCGTGGCCATCTGCTGTCTCAGCCAATGGACGTTCGAGGCAATGACGCACGAGTACCTCTTCACCGATGCCGAGTGCGTGACGTACCTGGCCCGGCTCGACCGGCTGGGGATCATCGAGCTGCGGCCGCTGAACCGCTATCGGCTCAAGGTCGCCAAGGGATTTCGATGGCTGCCCCACGGCCCGGTCATGCAGTACTTTCGCGAGCATGTGGCGAGCGACTACCTGAGCGGCGGCTTCGACCGCGAGGGCGAGCTCATCATGCTCGTGCACGGCGAGATCACGAAGGGCCTGGCGACAACGCTGGTCGAGCGCCTGCAGCGCGTCGGTCAGGATTTCGCGCGCGCGCATCTCGCCGAACAAAGGCTGCCCGACGAGCAGCGAACGCCCTACACCCTGCTCGTGGGCATGCGAAGCTGGCTGTTCGCGGCGTTCAAGGATCTGAAGCGCGTACCGGTGGAGTGATGCGGGCTCGGCCCGCTACGGCGCTGCCCACCCCGCAACGCTGCGCAGTTCAAGCTTCGAATCGATCGAGCGCGAAGTGGGCGCCATCGTACTGGGCCAGTGCGCCGACCAGCCAGGGCATCACGCCCTCGAGCTGCGAGCGCAGCAGGTGCGGCGGGTTGAGCAGGAAGACGCCGCTGCCGGCGAGGCCGTAGCCCTGCGCGTCGGGTTGCTGCACGCTGAGTCGAACGTTCAGCCAGCTCCCGGGTGCCAGGGCCTCGAGCCGTTTCGGCAGCTGCGCCGCCTGCAGCTTGCTGACCTGCGGGTACCAGACCATGTAGACGCCTTCGGCGAACCGTGCCAACGCTTCGCGCAGCGTCGCGATCACGCGGGCGTAGTCGCCGTTGCCCTCGTAGCTCGGGTCGATCAGCACGGCAGCGCGCCGGCTCGAGGGGGGCAGCTGCGACTTCAGGCCCTCGAAGCCGTCACCGTCGTAGGCGATCGCGTCGGGGGTCGCCGCCAGCGTGGTGCGAAGAATCTTCTGCTCCGTCGGATGAAGCTCGAAGGCGCGCAACTGATCCTGGCGCCGCAGCAGCATCTGCGCGATCGCCGGTGACCCGGGGTATTGCGAGAGCACGCCGTCGGGATTGAATCGTCTGATGAGCTCGACGTAGTCGCTGATCGTGGGCGGCAGGTCGTCCCGTGTCCACAGCCGGCCGATGCCGCGCTCGTACTCGCCCTTCTTCTGCGCATACCGTCCCTCGAGCGAGTAGCCGCCGGCGCCGGCGTGCGTGTCGACGAAGCGATACGGCTTCGGCTTGGCGTTCATGTGCTGCAACACCAGCATCAGGACGATGTGCTTGAGCACGTCGGCGTGATTGCCGGCGTGAAAAGCATGGCGGTAGGCAAGCATGGAGTTGGCGGCGGCCCGGGTCGCTCAGGTGAAGACGGCGCGCTGTGCGCGCGCCCGGAACAGCTCGACAACGCCGACCTCACGCGGCCCCGGCACGAGCGTGAAGGTCTGGCCGGCGGCGATCGTTCCCGGCACCCGGACCGCGAAGTACGCACCGCACCAGGTGCTTTCGACCATCAGCTTGGCGGCGTACTTGAACCCCAGCGCGGCGTTGAGTTTGAAGCACGGGATTCGCGGTTCGCTGACGGCGAGCTCACAGCCGGCGAAGCGGAGCACATCGCCGATCCAGAGCTCGCTTTCCACCAGTCCCTCGAGCGTCAGGTTTTCGCCCAGCGAGCCGAAGGGAAGGGATTCGTCCCACAGCGCGACCTGGGCCTGTGCGCGCACGGTGCGCCAGAACGCGTAGTGCTCGCTCGGATACGCGTACACCGCCTTGCTCAGGCCGCCGTGCACGGAAAGGTCGGCCTGCTCGTCGCCCTCGATGCCGAGCGGCAGGACCAGGCTCTCGCCGTCGACCGGTCGTTTGCCGATCGCCGTCATCACCTTGCGGCCGTTGATGGCGACGAGTCGTGCGCGAGCGACGTTCAGGCTTAGCAGCCGGCCCGACTTCATCGCATCCTCAGCCGGGGACGCGGTAACCGCGATATCTGGCGACGATGGCCCGTCCGCGCCTGCCGGCGATCCAGGCGACGAAGATCTTGCCGGCCGGGTGGGTGATGCGAAACGAGCGCATCACATGCACCGATTCGACCAGCAACGGGTCGCCTTCGGCGACGATGCCGAGCGGCGCACCGCCCTGCGCCGCCCAGGCTCCGCGCTCGACCAAGGCGTAGGCACGACGAGCGCGCACCTGCGCCACGAAAGCGACGCGCGGGTTGGCGATCGAATACCACGGGGCCGCGGGATCGATGTGTGCCGTACGCCAGAGCGTCTGCTCCATGACGTGCGTCCCCGAGCCGTCGCCGGCCGAGAGGAACACGACGCCGGCCGGATCGGCCGCTCCCAACTCCTGGATGTGAGCCAGCACATCGACGCTGCTGTTGCTCGGCGCCGGAGGCTTGCCGCGCCCCGGCGGCAGCGGGCCGACGATGATGAATTCGCCGGCGGCGATGGCGCGCCGGTCGTGAACCAGGCCCTGCTTGTCGAGACTGGCCTCGGCGTCGGGAGCGTTCGTCAGCGCCGCATCGATCTCGCCGTCCCTCACGGCGTCGAGCACCGCCAGCGTCGGACCAGGCACCACCTTGACGGCGATGCCGGTGTCGGCGCCGAAAGCGTGCTGCAGGCTGTGTGCCAGCCCCGATTCGACGAGAGCGAGGTCGGCGCCGAGACGCAGCGGCCCGAGCGGGCCGGACGTGACCTGGGCGCGGACCTGCGGCGCCGCGATCAGCATCAGCGAAGCGGCGAGCAAGGGGCGGCGCTGCATGGCGGATTATTGCGGCCGCGCCGTGCAGGCGCGCTCCCGAAGGACGACCGGTCGGCCGCTACACTCGCAGCACAAGAGCCAAAAGGCCTTCGATCGAGCGTCCGCCGAGCGCGGCCCGATCGGCGGCAAACGAGACATCCGCACCGACGCGCTTCGATCCCTGCCTTTCGCACCGGCCGGCCCGCGCCCCGCTTCATTACGACTGGACCTGACATGAACCGTCCCCTGGCGCTCGGCGCGACGAGTGATCCCCCCGCCTACGTTCGTCATCGCAAACTGGCCGACTGGGTCCGTGACATGGCGACGCTGACCGAAGCCAAGGCCGTCGTCTGGTGCGACGGCAGCGATGCCGAATACGACCGGTTCTGCGAACAGCTCGTGGCCGCCGGCACCTTGCTGAAGCTGAACCCGACCCTGCGGCCGCACAGTTTCTTGGCGCGATCGAGCCCGAGCGACGTCGCCCGCGTTGAAGATCGCACGTTCATCTGCGCCGAGAAGAAGGAAGACGCCGGCCCGACCAACAACTGGATGGCGCCGGCCGACATGCGCGGCATCCTGCAGAACGGGCGGCCCGACGGCACGCCGGCGCTGTTCAAGGGCGCCATGCGCGGCCGCACTCTGTACGTGGTGCCGTTCTCGATGGGGCCTCTGGGCTCCGATATCGCGCATATCGGGGTCGAGCTGACCGACAGTGCCTACGTCGCGGTCAGCATGAAGATCATGACCCGGATGGGTCGCAAGGTGCTCGACGTGCTTGGCAGCGACGGCCACTTCGTGCCCTGCATGCACACCGTCGGCGCGCCGCTCGAGCCGGGCCAGAAAGACGGCCCCTGGCCGTGCAACGCCACCAAGTACATCGTCCACTACCCCGAGACCCAGGAGATCTGGAGCTACGGTTCCGGCTATGGCGGCAATGCCCTGCTCGGCAAGAAATGCTTCGCCTTGCGCATTGCTTCGGCGATGGGCCGTGCCGCTGCCGATCCTGCCGCGGCCGATCCCGGCTGGTTCGCGGAGCACATGCTGGTTCTGGGCGTCACCTCGCCCGAAGGCACGAAGCACCACATCGCGGCGGCGTTCCCGAGCGCCTGCGGCAAGACCAACTTCTCGATGCTGATTCCGCCAGCGGCCTTGGCGAAGTGGACAGTCACGACGGTCGGCGACGACATCGCCTGGATCAAGCCGGCCGCCGACGGCAAGCTCTACGCGATCAATCCCGAGGCCGGCTATTTCGGCGTCGCGCCCGGCACCAACGACAAGACCAACCCGAACTGCA
>JBDTIO010000515.1:0-2513 GCA_039936375.1 Caldimonas sp.
GGGCCGGATCGGCCTTGCCCTGGGTCGCTTTCATGGCCTGGCCGACAAGCGCATTGAAGGCCTTTTCCTTGCCGGCGCGGAACTCCTCGACCGACTTCGGATGGGCCGCGATCACGGCATCGACGACACGCTCGAGCTCGCCCGCGTCGCGTAGCTGGCGCAGCCCCTTGGCATCGATGAGGGCGTCGACGTCGTCGCCCTCGCCGCCGCACAGGGCTTCGAAGACCTGGCGCGCGGCGCTGTTCGAGATCGTGCCGTCGGCGATGCGCGAGACCAATCCGGCGAGCTGCGCTGCCGACAGTGGCAGCGCCGCCTCGCCGCTCGCGTTCATGCGCCGCGAGACCTCGCCCATCATCCAGTTGGCGACCAGTTTGGCCTGGCCGCTCGCCTTCGCCGCCGCTTCGAACAGTGCCGCAAAACCCTTGCTCTGCGTCATCGCCGCCGCGTCGTAGGCGGCCAGTCCGTAGTCATGCTGCAGACGGGTCGCCATCTCGCGCGGCAACTCGGGCATCGCCCCTTTCACCTCGGCGATCCAGGCGGCGGAGATCGCCAGCGGCGGCAGATCGGGATCGGGGAAGTACCGGTAGTCGTGGGCGTCTTCCTTCGAGCGCATGGCGCGTGTTTCACCGTGCCCGGGATCGAACAGCACGGTCGCCTGTCGTACCTCGCCGCCGTCTTCGAGAAGATCGATCTGCCACTGCACTTCGTAGTCGATGGCCTGCTGCATGAAGCGAAAGCTGTTCAGGTTCTTGATCTCGCGCCGGGTGCCGAGCGGCGCGCCCGGCCGGCGCACCGAGACGTTGGCATCGCAGCGAAAGCTTCCCTCCTGCATGTTGCCGTCGCAGATGTCGAGCCAGACGACGAGCGCATGCAGTGCCTTCGCATACTCGACGGCTTCGAGGCTCGATCGCATCTCGGGCTCGGTGACGATCTCGAGCAGCGGCGTGCCGGCGCGGTTCAGGTCGATGCCGGTCCAGTCGCCGGCGAAGTCGAGCGGCGAGCCACGCGGGCCGCTGCCCTCGTCGCTGCCGGCGCGGGCGATTCCGTGGATCGACTTGCCTGCGTCTTCTTCGAGATGGGCGCGAGTGAGGTTGACGCGATGGGCCGCAGCGCCGACGAAGAACTCGATCGTGCCGCCCTGCACGACGGGCGTTTCGTACTGGCTGATCTGGTAGCCCTTGGGCAGATCGGGATAGAAGTAGTTCTTGCGCGCGAAGACCGAGACGGGTGCGACCTTCGCGCCGACGGCCAGGCCGAAGCGGATCGCCCGCTCGACGGCACCGCGATTGGCAACGGGCAAGGTGCCGGGCAACGCCAGATCGACCGCCGAGGCCTGGGTGTTGGGGGCGGCGCCGAAGGCGGTCGAGGAGCCGCTGAAGATCTTCGAGCAGGTCGAAAGCTGGGTATGCGTTTCGATGCCGATCACGACTTCGTAGCCACGAACGAGAGAACCGGTGCTCATGGCGGGACCATTCGCTGCCGTGACAGCTCGACGAAGGCCGGTGACACATCGATGCCGGTCGCCACTCGTCCCGTTCTCAGCGCGGCTTCGATCGAGGTTCCGGATCCGACGAACGGGTCGAGCACCCGATCGCCGGCATCGGTGAACAGCTTGATGAACCACTCAGGCAGCGCCAGCGGGAACGCCGCGCTGTGGCTCTTGTTGGCGCACTCGGTGGCCAGGTGCAGGACGTTCGAGGGATAAGCCATGGAGCGCCCGGACCAGTTGGCGATGTTCTTGGCAAAGGCGTTGCCGACCTGCGAGTCGTGGCGAACCACGTCGTTCTTGCCCAGCGACTTCAGCCGCGTCGTCGCCCAGTCGCCCATCGGAACCATGACGTCGGCCTGATTCATCTTGAACTGGCGCTGCTTCGTGAAGTGCAGGCACCTTTCCCAAGCGTCCCGGAAGCGGTTCGGCCACTTGCCGGGATAGCAGTTCCGTTTGTGCCAGACGTACTCTTCGGTCCACAGCCAGCCCTGCTTGCGCAGCGCCAGGATCAGCTCGAGCACGTAGGTGTGGCGCTCGCCGTGGATCGCTTTTTCCTTGATGTTCAGGACAAAGGAGCCGGTCGGCTTCAGGACGCGAAGGAACTGTTCCGAGCGCGGCAAGAACCAGTCGACGTACGCGTCGGGGTGGATGCCGCCATACGACGAAGCACGCTGATCGGCGTAGGGCGGCGACGTGACGATGAGGTCGAAGGTGGCGTCGCTGAAACGTTCGAGCACGCTCAGGCAATCGCCGAGAAGAACTTGCGACGCCTCGGTCGGCGCAGGCGCGCGCAACGGCGAATTCACGAAGGCTGTTCTCTCGAACACGATCATGCCGGCGACGGTGCCATCGCGTGCCAGGCCGTGGCCTGCTGGAAGGCATGCGCCGCATGCAGCAAGGCGCCCTCGTCGAAGTAGTTGGCCATCAGTTGCAGACCCACCGGCATGGCGCCGGCACCGAGGCCGGCCGGAATGCTCATGCCGGGCAAGCCGGCCAGGCTCGCCGGCAGGGTGAAGATGTCGGC
>JBDTIO010000516.1:0-3019 GCA_039936375.1 Caldimonas sp.
CAGGCGCCGCGGCCCAGTCCTCAGGGGCAATGCCGTTGGGCACGATACGGAGCTTGCGCAGGTCGAGTCCGTGCTGGCGCATGTGCTCGGCCACCTTCGGCAGCATCGAAATCACCACGTCCGCGTCGCGATAAGCATCGCTCTCGGCCTTGCGGCACAGGAGGATGAACGGGTGCCACGGCGACATGCCGCCAAGCTCGATCGGCGAGGCCGGCCACAAGTCGTGGACTTCGTAGACCAGTCGCGCATTCGCCAGCTTCGCGAGGCGGCGCGCGACCCAGATGTCCATCGGATAGGTGCTCGAGGCGATCACGACGTCGGGCTTGAACGTGCGCGCCAGCCGCTTCGAGTCGCGCCAGAGCCGGCTCAGGAAGGCGGCGATGTTCAGGACCCGCCCGACACCGTTGCCGGCGTAAGGCGGGGCCTTGAGCCAGCGATAGGCGACGCCGTCGATGACCTCGTCTGTCGCATCGTCGGCCAGCGCCGGCTGGCTGCGACGCACATGCGAATAGGAGGCCGCCACGATCTGCACGCGGTGCCCCGCTCGCACCCATTCGCGCGCCAGGTAGTAGGGGCGAAACTCCATGCCGTGACGCGGCGAGCCCGCGTAGTGATTGACGAGCAGGATATTCAAGGCTCGGAAGTCGCGCGAGCCGCGGGTACTGCGGCGCCAGAGAGCGCCGTCGCAAGGGTTGCCGAAGCCAGCGCTTCGCCGAGAGCCGCAACAACGCGATCCTGCTGCTCGAAACTGAGGTCCGCACTCATGGGCACGCTGAGCACCCGATCGGCTGCGACAACGCTCAGCGGGTATCGCTCGGCGCTTGCGAGGCCGGCGTATGCGGGCTGATGATGGATCGGCTTCGGGTAGTGCACCGCAGTGGGAATGCCGCGCTCGAGCAACGCTGCCTGCACCGCCGATCGGCCCTCGACGAAAAGCGTGTACTGGGCCCACGCCGAGTCACGATCGGCGCGGACGGTCGGCAAGGCCAGGCCCGGCAATCCGGCGAGAGCGCGCTCGTAGCGCGCGGCCAGGACCTGCCGGCGAGAAAGCTCCCATTCGAAGCGCTCGAGCTTGGCCAGGACGATCGCGCACTGCAACGTATCCATTCGGCCGCCGACGCCGAGGCGGGTGTGCAGGTAGCGGCCGCTCTGGCCGTGGACGCGAATCTCGCGGCAGGCCTGGGCGAGCGCGGCGTCGCTCGTGAAGATCGCACCACCGTCGCCATAGCAGCCGAGCGGCTTGCTGGGGAAAAAGCTCGTGCACCCGAGGGCGCTGAGATTGCAGCTCTTCGTGCCTTTGTAGCTCGCCCCGAAACTCTGCGCCGCGTCTTCGATCACCGTCAGGCCGTGGCGCCCGGCGATCGCGTTGATGGCCTCCATGTCGGCGCACTGGCCGTAGAGACTCACCGGCATGATCGCTCGGGTCCGGCTCGTGATCGCGGCCTCGATCAGAGAGGCATCGATGTTGCACGTGTCGGCTTCGATGTCGACGAACACCGGCTTGCCGCCGAGCAGAACGATCGTTTCGGCGGTTGCCGCGAAGGTGAAGGGCGTCGTGATCACCTCGTCGCCCGGCTTCAGATCGATGGCCATCAGCGCGATCAGCAGCGCCTCGGTGCCGCTGGCGACGGTGATGCAGTGGCGCGCGCCGGTATGGGCGGCGAGCTTGTCCTCGAGCTCGCCCACTTCCGGGCCCATGATGTAGCGGCCGTGATCGAGCACGCGCTGGATCCGGGCGTCGATGCTCGACTTGAGCGCGGCGTACTGGCTCTTGAGGTCAGCGAACTGCATCGGATCGCTCAAGGTGCCCCCTCGCGCAACAGCTCGCAGCGGCCGCTTCGCAGCCGATAGTGTTCACCGGTCAAAGGACAGACTGCTTCGGCGTCTGAAGCGTCGAGCAGCAAGTCCAGCCGCTCGCCGTGACGGCTGAGCCACCCCACCTGGCGTGCCGGAACTCCGACCATCAAGGCAAAGTCGGGGACGTCGCGGTTGACGACGGCGCCGGCACCGATAAAGGCGTACTCGCCGATCGTGATGCCGCAGACCACGGTGCAGTTGGCACCCAGCGTCGCTCCGCGTCGGACCCGAGTGCTTCTGTATTCGTGCTTGCGAGTCACTTCGGCGCGCGGGTTGTAGACGTTGGTGAAGACGACGCTCGGCCCGCAGAACACGTCGTCTTCGAGCGTGACGCCGTCGTACACGGAGACATTGTTCTGAACCTTGACCCGATCTCCGATCACGGCCTGTCCGCCGACGTAGACGCCCTGGCCGATCGAGCAATGCGAACCGATGCGGGCGCCAGCGCTGATGTGGGTGAAATGCCAGACCTTAGTACCGGCGCCCACCTTCGCGCCTTCGTCGACGATCGCTGACGGATGGATCATCAAGGACTCAAGGGCAGGCTGACCCGCACCCCGTTGCTGGCCGAACGATAGGCGGCGATGAGCAGCTCCAGCGAGCGCAGGCCCTCGTTGCCATCGACCTGGGCCTTCGCCTCGCCGCGCAAGGTCGCGATCACGTTGTTGTAGAAGAGCATGTGCCCCGGACCGTAGACGCCTTCGAGATCGTAGCTGGCACTCGCCACGAGCTCGTCGTGCTCGTGGGCGGAGTCGAACGTCCAGTGCTCGATCCGGTTGGCGGCGGTGCCGCCGACGCGGACGGTGCCACGCTCGCCGATCAGGGTGATGCTGCCTTCGAGATTCTTCGGATAGGTCAGCATCGTCACGTTGATCGAGCCCATGGCGCCGTTGCGCCATTTCAGCGCCGCGACGCCGGTGTCCTCGACCTCGATGTTGCGGGCCAGCGTGCCGGTGTAGGCCATCACGCTCTCGACCGGCCCGCCGATCCAGTCCAGCAGGTCGATGTAGTGGCTCGCCTGGTTCATGAAGGCGCCGCCATCGAATTCCCACGTACCGCGCCACGCGGCGCTGTCATAGTATTCCTGCGGCCGGGTCCAGAACACGTTGACGTTGACCATGTAGATGCGGCCGAAGCGGCCCGCATCCATCGCGCGCTTGAG
>JBDTIO010000517.1:0-2722 GCA_039936375.1 Caldimonas sp.
GGCCTGGTCAACGGTGAGCCGCTGATCTACCACGTCGCCGAGTCGTGGAAGGCGCTCGGCGATCCGGTTTTCGCGCCCTTTGTCAAGCACAAGCAGAAGACGATCCGCAAGCAAAACGGCCTGGGCATCTTCGACACGCAGGAGGTCGCCGACCTGCTGTCGAACGAGAACGGCCGCACGATGATCGAACAGTCGGTCACCAAGCTGATCCTGCCAAACAGCGACGCCGACCCGAAGGACTACATGGAAGGGCTCGGCCTAACGCAAGCCGAGTTCGATCTCGTCCGCACCCTAGGCGCGGCCGGCTCGCGCCGCTTCCTGTGCAAACAGGGCATCGAGTCGGTGCAGTGCGAGTTCGACCTGACGGGGGCCGACGACATGCTCACGGTGCTGTCGTCCACGACCGACAACGTCGAGCTGCTCGACACGATCCGCGCCGAGGTGGGCGATGACCCCGACGTGTGGCTTCCCATCCTGTACCGGCGCGTCCAGGAGCGCCGGACACAATTCAGGAGGGCAGCATGATCGATCTACGAACCAACGAGTTGCGCTCGGACCGGACGGTCACGCAGTTGTTTCTTGCTGACATCGATGCGCACCACGACGGCATCGAAGCGCTTGCCCTGACGCAGATTGAGTTCGATGCCGGGCGAAGGCCCAGCGTCACCGGCTGGCGCCACTTTCTGCGGCTGCAAGGCCTCGCGTTCAAGCAGACCGAGTTCGATCTGAAGATCGCTGCGCAGACGCTGGCCACGTTGGCATGGGCGCCCAGTGATTTCCTCGAGTTGCTCGCCGGAGTTCATGCCGATGTTGGCGAGGCACCGGCCTTGGCGCTCCCTGTACTCCACCGTCGCTTGCTTGGTCATCTGTCGCAACTGAAAGGCGCACTTTGAAATTCATCACCCTGTTCGGAACGGCCGTGGCAATCGGTTTCGCGAGCGCAACCGCCGCGGCAAACGACGGCGCAACCGCTGCATTCAACGAAGCCGTGCGAACCGTCAACGGGAAGCGCATCGTCGAGGTCGCCGCGTTCCCGGCGCACATGAAGCACACCATTGGCGTGCTGAAAAAGCCCATGGAGTACCCGTACCAAGTCGGGGTCTCGACCATCGAAACGAACGACGGACTCATGGACTGCTTCAGCACGCTTTGGTACCACCCGACGATGTGCAATCGATCGACCTTCGGCAAGGAAGTTCGCTATCGGACGTGGATCGTGCTCATGGGCGGCAAATGGTTCGCTTGCTCCAGCCACCTATCGGCGAAGTCCTGTTCTCCGATCATCACCGACGGCACGCTGCGGCCAATCCCCGGCTCGGAGGAGTAGGCGCGCCATGTTCGCTCAGCTGGGTGTCTGGCTCTCAACGTTTCTGACGGGCTACGTCTCGTCCGTCGTCGCAACGCTGGCGGCAGCGCTGACGCCAGTCGCGCTGATCTGGTTGACCGTCTATATCGCCAACTATGGCTATGCGGTGGCGCGCGGCGAAGCGTCGGACCCGTTCTCGGTTTTTGCCTGGAAGATGGTCAAGATGATGTTCATCATGGCCATCGCGCTCAGCGCCGCGCGATTCATGGACATCGCGTTCAGCACGGCAGACGGCCTGCAGGATGGCATGGCGACCATCTTCTTGCGTGGCGGCCAGTTCGGCGGATCTGCCCCTGCGACAGTGTTTGGCTCGCTCGACGCAGCCAATGATCAAGCCAACTCACTGCTTGTTGCCCTTTGGGGGGACGCCGGGATCACCCGGCTCGACCTCGTGCTGGCTTCGGTCCTCTTCGCCTTGGGGACGGTCATCTTCCTGGTTCTGGGCGCCTTTGTCGCCTTGCTTTCGAAGGTGATTCTTGCTTTCACGATGGCGATCGGACCCATCGCGGTCCTCTGTTTGATGTTCAGAGTGACTGCTAAGTTTTTCGATGCCTGGCTGTCGACAGTGATGAGTGCCGTGGTGCTGGCCTGGTTTGTTTTCTTCGCGTTGGGGCTTTCGTTCTTTGTTGCCCAGGAGCTCTTGAGGACGATGGACGCTTCGCACGCGTTCGCGGCCGACGGCACGGTGGCTGCGCTCAAGGCGGCTGCAACCTATCTCGTCTTCATGCTGCTCTTGGCAATCCTTCTTTACCAGTCACCTCACCTGGCCTCGGCGCTAACCGGGGGCGCCTCGATTCGGACCGGTGGCGCGGTAGCGGCAGGGTACGCAATGTCTCGCATGATCAGCGGCAGAAACAGCGGCGGTAGCGGCGCCAGTGGTGGCGGCGCTGGCGCAGGCGGCAGCTCTATCGCTCGTGGCGCTGGCCCTGCATACGCCGCTGGCCGTGCGGCCGCTGCTATGGGACAGGCCGGGGCCACCGTGGGCGTTGCCGGTCTCGCTGCCGCCAACACCGGCGTCGCTGCCTATCAACGTGTGGCCCGACGCGGCAATCGCGCGTAGCTCTCCTTAACCCTTTTTAAAGGACGACCCATGAGACTGTTCACTTCCTCTCTTGCTCGCGTGGCTCTGTGTGCATCCATGTTGTTCGGCGCGACCGCCGCCAACGCCGGTATTCCCGTCATCGACGTTGCCGCTCTCGTGCAGTCCGTGCAGGAAGTCATGCAGTCGGTCCAGCAGATCACGAACCAGATACGACAGATCGAGCAGCTGCAGTCGCAGTACCAAGCCATTACTGGCGTGCGCAACCTCGGCACCGTCATGAACAACCCGGCGCTGCAGAACTACATCCCCGCCAA
>JBDTIO010000518.1:0-2570 GCA_039936375.1 Caldimonas sp.
AGGACGTACATCTGCGCGTTCCAGTCCGTTTCCGGCGGATCGCGCGCCGTCGTCCACAGGCCCATGCCCGCTGCCTGCGAGGCGGCTTCGAGACGGCGTGCCAGCTCGTCGGCATGGCGCCGGTGCAACACGGCCTCGGTGACGTCGAGGGCGACGCCGATGAAGGCGAGCGGCTGCCCGTCGCGGTCCCGCTCGACGACCAGTCGCGTCATCACGTAGCGCCAGGTGCCATCGCTGCGGCGATAGCGGGCCTCCATGTCGGTCGGTTGATCGGAGTGCAGCGCCTGCTCCGCCGACTCGAGCACGCCGGGCAGATCATCGGGATGAATCAGCGCCCGAACCTCGGCGATCGCCACGCCTTCCGGACGCGCCGGCATCTGCAACAGGTCGAAAGCGCGGTCGCTGTAGTACATGCGCTCGCTGCGCAGGTCATGGCGCCAGATCGCGATGTTGCCGAGTTCGACCGCCATCTTCAGCTGGGCGCTGACGTCGCCCAGCGCGCGTGCCGAGGCGTAGGCCTCGGTGTCGTCCATCATGATGCCGATGGCACGATCAGGCTCGCCGTTCGGACCGTTCTTCACCTCCCATTGCGAATGGATCCAGCGAGTCCGCCCGTCAGCATGAATGACGCGGTAGCGCTGTGCGTAGCGCCCGGCGCATCGAGTCGACCCGATGTAATTCATCTTCGCCCTGTCGTCCGGGTGAATGCGTGCTATCGCATCGGTGAACGACGGCGTGCCGTCGGCCGGATCGAGGCCCCAGAAGCCGAACACATGCCGGTCCCAGCGGCCCTCGCCCGAAGGGATGCGGCGCTCCCAGAGGCCGAGACGGCCGAACTCCTGGGCCGTGTCGAGCAATTCGCCCTGGCGCCGCGCCTGCGTCGCCAGAAAGCGCATGGGGCTGACATCGGTGAACGTCCAGAGCAGGCGAACGCCGAGGCGACGAGCGCGCGCGTCGACCCATAACGCGGTGCCGTCGGCCGCTTGCAATTGCAGCCCGACGATATCGAGGTGGCCATCGCCCAGGGCGCCGGCAAGGCGCGTTTTCGAGGTCGTGCCGGCAGCGCCGCTCGGCACGGCATCGAGCAGCGCCGCGCTGCCGTCGGCGACGAGCCCGGTAGTCGCGGCGAAGTGCTCGTTGGCCCAGAGAATGCGCCCGGCGTTGTCGGTGACGGCGATCAGTTCGAGACTTTGCTCGACTAGCGCGCGCAGCACGTCGGCGGGCGGCTTGCCTGCCTGAAGATCTTGGTCGGCGCCGCTGATAACGCAACCTCCGCTCTGTGCGCTCCGGAATAGGGCTTGGGAACCGCCCGACGGCCCCTGGCCAGCTCGGGCGGGTGGGTTCCCGTGCTCGAAGCGAGCGAGTCTAGCCCGCGAAAAGCCGCTGCCGCGGTGCGCTCCTCAGGCTTGTGCGACCTGCAGCACGAGCTTGCCGAAGTTCTCGCCGTGAAAGAGGCGGAGCAATGATTCCGGGAAGGTCTCGATGCCGGACACGACGTCTTCCCGACTCGTCATCCGCCCTTGCTTGAGGTAGCCGGCCAGCTCGGCGATGGCCGGGCCGAACCGCTCGGCGTAGTCGAAGACGACGATGCCTTCCATGCGCGCCCGGTTGACGAGCAGCGACAGGTAGTTGGCCGGGCCCTTGACCGCGTCGGTGTTGTTGTACTGGCTGATCGCCCCGCAGATGATGATCCGTGCCTTGCGGTTGATGCGCGTCAGCACGGCGTCGAGGATGTCGCCGCCGACGTTGTCGAAGTAGACGTCGACGCCGTTCGGGCAATGGGCCTTCAGGCCGTCCTTCACCGGGCCGGCCTTGTAGTCGATGCAGGCATCGAAGCCGAGCTCCTTGACGACCCACTCGCATTTCGCCGGACCGCCGGCGATGCCCACGGCACGGCAGCCCTTGATCTTCGCCAGCTGCCCGACCGTCTGGCCGACGGCACCCGCCGCACCGGAGACGACGACAGTCTCTCCCGCTTTTGGCTGGCCCACGTCCATCAGGCCGAAGTACGCCGTCATGCCCGGCATGCCCAGCACATTGAGCCACTGCGTCATCGTGCCGATGCGCAGATCGATCTTGGCGAGCGCGCCCTTGGCCAGGGCGCCGGTGTCGAAGCGGGCATATTCCTGAACGCCGAGCGCGCCCGACACGCGGTCGCCGACCGCGAACTTCGGGCTCTTCGAAGCCACCACCGCGCCGATGCCGCCGGCACGCATGACCTCGTCGATGCCGACCGGTGCGATGTAGCTCTTGCCTTCGTTCATCCAGCCGCGCATGGCCGGGTCGAGCGAGAGCGCGAGCGTCTTGACGAGCACGCCGCCTTCGTCGGGCTGCGCCACCGGCTCGGCGGTGAAGTTCCAGTCGGCCCGCACCGGCAGCCCTGACGGGCGGCGCGCGAGGCGGACCTGGTGGTTGGTGGTGGCGATGGCATCGGTCATGGTGTGTCTCCGTGCGCCGGTCAAAACCGGCGAGATGTTGTGAATGAAAGAGTCATACGTTGAAGGCTTTAGCCAGCTACGGCGGCCCCGAGTCATGCGTGTACGTTCGTGAGGACGTGGGCGAAGCGTTGA
>JBDTIO010000519.1:0-2745 GCA_039936375.1 Caldimonas sp.
AGGGTCACGACCTGAAGCGCGTTTACGCCGACACCGACGCCGTGCTGCGCACGAAGTACGGCCATCAGGTGCTCTACGAGCACTGCATGCCGTTCGACATCTCGCGTGCCTTCGACGAAGCGACCGCGCATCGCGACCCGCGCGTCTGGACGGCGGAGCGCGACAAGGACATGTGGGCGACGCTGCAAGCGTGATGGGCGATCGCATCGACGCCCCTGCGATGGCCGACGCCGTGGCCCGCTTCGGCAGCGGCCGCGCCGTCGCCCGCATCGAAGACGCCGCGCTGCTGCGCGGCCTCGGCCGATTCACCGACAACGTGCCGGTGGTCGGCGAAACCGTGGTGGCGTTCTTGCGTTCGCCGTACGCGCATGCGCGCATCGTCGCCATCGATTGCGACGCGGCGCGCGCCATGCCCGGCGTGCTTGCCGTGTATACCGGTGCCGAGCTGGCCGCGGCCGGCGTCAAGCCGATCCCGACGACGCCCGACTTCAAGCGCGCCGATGGCCGGCCGACCGTGAGCCCGCCGCGCCGCGCCCTGGCGCACGAGTTCGTGCGCTACGTCGGCGAGCCGGTGGTCGCGGTCGTTGCCGAGACGCGCCACGCGGCGCGCGACGCGCTCGAAGCCGTCGGCATCGAGTTCGAGGAATTGCCTTCGGTGGTCGATGTCCGCGTCGCAACACAGCCGGGCGCGCCGACCGTGACCCCCGAAGCGGCCGACAACATCGCCGCCGAGATGCGCCACGGCAGCACCGAGAAGACCGAAGCGGCGTTCGCGGGCGCCGCGCATCGCATCGCGCTCGACCTCGTCAACCAGCGCGTTGCCGCGGCGCCGATGGAGCCGCGCAGCATCGTCGCCTCGTTCGACGAACGCGCCGGCCGCGTCGAGCTGCGCATCAGCAACCAGATGCCGACCGCCGTCGCGGCGACGATCGCCAATTCGCTGGGTCTGGCGCAGGACCGCGTTCACGTCGTCATCGGCGATGTCGGCGGCGGCTTCGGCATGAAGACGGGCCCGTACCCGGAAGACCTCGTCGCCGCTTTCGCGGCGCGCGATCTGAAGCGGGCGGTGCGCTGGCAGGCCGATCGCAGTGAAGATTTCCTTTCGGCCAACGCCGGCCGCGACGTGACGAGCTACGCCGAGCTCGCGCTCGATGGCGGCGGCCGCGTGCTCGCCCTGCGCGTCAAGTCGCATGCCGACGTCGGTGCCTACGCTACCGGCGCGGGCGTCGCCATCCAGCTGCTGATCGGCCCGTGGGTATCGACCAGCATCTACGACATCGACACCATCGATCTCCACTTCCTCGCCGTGCTGACGCACAAGGCACCGACCGGTGCCTACCGCGGCGCCGGCCGTCCGGAAGCGATCTACATCATCGAACGGCTGATGGATGCGGCGGCGCGCGAGATGAAGCTCGACCCCGCCGAGCTGCGGCGGAAGAACCTCATCCGACCGGAGCAGATGCCCTATCGCAACGCGATGGCGCAGACCTACGACAGCGGCCAGTTCGAGAAGATCCTCGACCAGGGCCTGGCGCTCGCCGACTGGCACGGCTTCGCCGAGCGCCGGGCCGCGACCGAAGCGCGCGGCCTGCTACGCGGCCGTGGCATCGCCAGCTTCCTCGAGTGGACCGGCGGCAACGTCTTCGAAGAGACGGTCAGCGTCGACGTCACGCCCGACGGCTTCATCGAGATCTTCTCGGCGACGCAGCAGATGGGCCAGGGCATCCAGACCAGCTACGCGCAGCTCGCGGTCGACGTCTTCGGCGTGCCGATCGAACGCGTGCGCATCGTCCAGGGCGACACCGACCGCGGCAACGGTTTCGGCAGCGCCGGCTCGCGCTCGCTCTTCGTCGGCGGCTCGGCCGTGCGCGTCGCCTCGCAGCGTACCGTCGAGCATGCCAAGGCGCTCGCGGCCGAAGCGCTCGAAGCGGCTGCCGCCGACATCGAATACCGTGCCGGCCGCTTCAACGTCGTCGGCACCGATCTCGGCATCGACCTGTTTGCGCTCGCCGGCAAGCAGGCCGACGCACGCATCCATCTCGATTCGACCAGCAGCGTCGGCGGCGCGACCTGGCCGAACGCCTGTCACGTCTGCGAAGTCGAGATCGACCCGCAGACCGGTGACGTGCGTGTCGTCTCGTACGCATCGGTGAACGACATCGGTCGCGTCATCAGCCCGACGATCGTGCGAGGCCAGGTCGACGGAGGTGCCGTCCAGGGCATCGGCCAGGCGCTCTTCGAAGAAGTCGTCTACGACGCCGATAGCAGCCAGCTCGTCACCGGCAGCTTCATGGACTACGCCATGCCCCGCGCCGCGGGCCTGCCGATATTTCGAACCGAGTTCGACACCTCGATTCCCTGCGCTCTCAACCCGCTCGGCGTCAAAGGGGTTGGCGAGCTCGGCACGATCGGCGCGACGCCGGCGGCCATGAACGCGGTGATCGACGCGCTCGACCAAGCCGGCCTCGGCCGCGGCGCCGAAGCGATCCGCATGCCGGCAACGCCGGAGCGCGTCTGGCTCGCCCTGCGGAAAGCAGGTCGGCCACGCTAGCTCGAGATTCACCCGGCGCCGATCCGGCCCGTTATGATTTCCTTCCGCAAAAAGCAGGGAGACTCCGCGATGACTTCAATTCGTCGATCGTTCATTGTCGGCATGGCGTTGCTCGCCGCGGCGCTGACAGCGCAGGCCGCCGGCTTCACGCTGGCAAGCCCGACCATCAAGCCGAACAGCACGCTGACCGAGGC